>CAZAIO010000179.1:0-1722 GCA_964485235.1 uncultured Dehalococcoidales bacterium | reverse complement strand
TGGATTGTCTACGGTGTCATGCGTACTGTGGACGGGGTTTCGCCGATTAGCACCAGCATGGCGGCCGCAAGTCTTGCTTTATTTGCACTATTCTATAGTGTTCTCCTTGGATTGTTTATCTTCTTCACTCGGCGCATCGTCCTGCAGGGAATAGATATGTCTTCACCACCCCCGCCGGGCGGCAATATTAACGATACTGGCTGGAAAAGGGAATAGAAGTGGAATCGTATCTGCCGTATTTTTGGTTCTTCCTGCTGTCCGGGATGCTGGTTACCTTCGTGGTACTGGCGGACGCCGACCTCGGCCTGGGAATAATATCTCTCCTGAGAAAAAGACACCGTAAAGCTGAGTTAATAGAAGCTATTGGACCTCAATGGTATGCTAACGAGACGTGGCTGGTTATCGCCGGGGCTACCTTGTTTGGGGCCTTTCCTCACGCCTTTGGGATCATCCTAAGTTCGCTTTACGTGCCGATGATGATGCTGATATTCGGGCTGATGATCCGGGCGGTGTCCACGGAGTTCCGCCATCAAAAGACAAATGAGCGTTTCTGGGACCTGGCTTTTGGATCCGGTTGTCTGGTGGCAGCTTTAGGGCAAGGCTTCCTCCTGGGGGGCCTGTTGACCAATCCGGGTGCTGTTAGCCTGCCTGGAATCGGTACATGGAACTGGCTCAATCCGATAACGGCCTTGATATCCATCGGCGCGGTCATTGCCTGCATCACGCTCGGAGCGGTCCGCCTTATCAACCGCCAGTCATCCGTCGCGTCGGAAATATGGTGTTTCTTGCGGTACAGTATCGCACTTTCGATGGTAATATTTTTTATATTGGCGATCTCGTTTCTGGTGGCGCCATCAGAATATAACAAAGTATGGTCCGATAACTATCGCATCATACTGGTGCCGTTGTTCGCCGTTGTAACACTGTTATGCCTAACAGTAGTCTGGTTCAGTTCACGAAAGCAGGTCGGCAGAGGTCTGTATTATTTGAATGTCATCGGGTTGGTGAGTGCCTTTGGGTTAATAGTGACAATAGTCTATCCATTTATCATACCCTTTTCGCACACTATAACCGATGCCTCCTCTCCGGGAAGTACCCAGTCCATCATGCTCTTTGGTGTGGCGATAGTACTTCCAATCATAATATTCTATAATATCTATATCGCGAGAGTTTTCTCCAGGCCGGGACGCGATAAACCGGCGGTGGAGGGAGACAGGCATACACCAGAGAGCTTTCCTTGAGGTGCTTTATCGCCCACCTTCCCTGGTAAAAAGTAACCTAAAGACCCTGAATAAGTGGCATTCCACGGGCTTGCCAGTGTAGCTCTTTACCTAGTGATATCAGATCAATTCAGGAATTACTATTCAGACTATTATATATGACCGTAATTGCCGAACTGGATTTCAATCTGGTAATAGGCATGCTTCGAGTTAAGAATACCAAATTGATGCCAGAATTTTGCTCAAATAAACATTTCGGTTACTGTTACAACGTCTCTTCCTGCGACAGGAACCTGGAGTATTCCTGTAAATCAGAAATAGCATATCTGACGAAAGAGTTATCTCTGGTACACGATATGTCACATTTCATCGGATTGTTTAATATCACTTATTCGAAGTATTTATATCAATTTCATTTCTCGTGGAAGCGAAAACAGACAGAAAACATATGGCAATTAATATACGATGTTTAAGATAAAGAAACTGCGATCACAATTTGTTC
>CAZAIO010000178.1:0-1805 GCA_964485235.1 uncultured Dehalococcoidales bacterium | reverse complement strand
TAAACGTCATTGCGAGGAGCTCCAATCAGGGGGCGACGCGGCAATCTCAAGCCCTTGCTCTTCACAAAACACCATGATATAATAAACTATATGCGTAAATGCGCATATAGTTATATGAACGGTGAAAACATGAGAGAACTAATAAAAGCATCGAAGGCGCTTTCCGATGAGACGAGGTTGCGTATCCTGCACCTCCTCACCCAGCGGGAATGCTGCGTGTGCGAGGTAATGCAGGCGCTGGATATCTCTCAGGCACGCGCGTCCCGTAACCTGAGCGCGCTGTATGACGCCGGTTTCCTCAAGCTCCGGCACGACGGGCTCTGGTCGCTCTACTCCATAGATGAGGAGACCGACAGAGCGTACTGTAAAGAAATGATCGACACTATAAAAAAAGAACTGGACAGCAATGAAATTGTACAAAAAGACAGCGAGCGTTTGAAGACCGCGCAGCGCGTGGGACCGTCCTGTGCAGGGAAAAAATAGCTCTCTTTTTTTTGCGTCATAGATGCGTATATACGAATATAAGAATCTGATAAAGGGATAAAATGGATATAGTAATCGAACTGCTTAAAGGCGGGCTTAACGGCCTTATAGAATACCTTTCGCTGCACGTGCTTACCTGCCTGGTGCCGGCTTTATTTATTGCCGGAGGTATAGCAGCCTTTGTTTCACAGGCGGCTATCTTGAAATATTTCGGCCCACAGGCGAAGAAGGTACTATCCTACAGCGTGGCTTCCGTCTCGGGTGCTGTGCTCGCAGTGTGTTCGTGTACGGTCCTGCCCTTGTTCGCCGGTATTTATAAACGGGGGGCCGGGCTTGGACCTGCTATCGCTTTCCTGTTCTCCGGTCCGGCTATCAATATCCTGGCGATCGTATATTCAGCCAGGCTTCTTGGCTACGATATCGGGCTTGCCAGGGCTATCGGAGCCATCGTATTTTCGATTGTCGTTGGGCTGATCATGGCATTTCTTTACCGTAAAGAAAAGTCCCAGGCGGACGCAGAGGCTTTTGCTATGCTTGCCGACGATCCGGGCGGCAAGCCTATCTGGCAGCAGCTTATTTTTATCGGGGCGCTCGTCGGAATACTGGTATTTGCCGCATCCAAGAACTGGATTGTAATGGGTGTTTTTCTGGTCGCCCTGGCTATAGTCCTGTGGCGCTGGTTTGCCAAAGGCGAGATAGTGCTGTGGCTGAAAGAAACGCTGCATTTTACCCGGCTTATTCTCCCGTGGTTACTGCTGGGCGTATTCATCGCCGGTATCCTGACCGTAATCATACCGCAGGACGTGGTCGTAACGTGGGTCGGCGGCAACAGCATCCTTTCCAATTTTATAGCTTCTCTATCAGGTGCTCTGATGTATTTTGCCACGCTCACAGAAGTCCCCATCATCAAGGCTTTCCTGGACCTGGGTATGGGCAAAGGGCCGGCGCTGGCGTTGCTGCTGGCCGGACCATCCCTGTCGCTTCCGGCAATGTTCACCCTTACCAAAATCATGGGATTTAAAAAGATGATTACCTATGTCGGAATAGTGGTCGTCATGGCCACCATTACCGGTTATATTTTCGGCTTGATAGCCGGATAATAATAAATATCAGGAGGACAACATGAATATTAAAATTCTCGGGCCGGGTTGCGCTAAATGTCATACGCTGGAAAAGTCTGTGCAGGAAGCGGTGAAAGAGATGAATATCCAGGCCGATGTCGAGTATGTGAAGGATATAAAAAAGATAATGGAGTACCCTATCCTTACCACACCCGGCCTCGTCATCGATGAAAAAGTGGTGAGCAGCGGGAAAGCACTTTC
>CAZAIO010000177.1:0-2546 GCA_964485235.1 uncultured Dehalococcoidales bacterium | reverse complement strand
AAAAAGGCAAATATAACCCATCGCTCAGGCTCGCATACAGCATCGCACGGACACATAAAACGCCTGTTGAAGATATCTTTCTGTACGATGACGACGAGCTTTAGAAAACTATCCCTTATGCTGCCCGAATGCGCAATATATATTTTCTGATACCATTCGATTTCCCCCGAAATTATGTGCTTTGTGCACTTCATACTTGATATAATTATTAAAACTTGAGCAATGATAGTCACTTACCATTTCCGTTGATGCCACGGCTTTCTTGTTTACGTGTTTTTTAACTTTACGCGGAATTCCTGATAACGAACCTGGAGGTAAACTGAAATGTTAACAGCAGGCGATGAAACCAATGTCTCAGCTATAATACAATCGCATTATAAATCCCGGGCACTTAAAACGATAAGCAGCCTGGAAAAAAACGACATCAGTGCGGAATACGCTGCCAACCGTAATGAAGCGCTTGAAAAGGTAATTGCGGCTATTCCGGAGAATGCCACGATCGGCATCGGCGACTCTGCTACACTGCATCAGATAGGGCTGTTCAAGTGGCTGGAGAAAGCGCAGCATCAGGTTTTCAATGCCCTTATCTGGGACAGTGAAGGGCATTTTGTTTATCCGCCGGTCGAACAATACGATATCTTGCGCAAAGCGCTTATTTCCGATGTTTACCTTACAGGCTCGAACGCGATAACGCTCGACGGGAAAATAGTCAGTATAGACGGAAAAGGGAACAGGGTAGCGGCAATGCTGTTCGGACCTAAAAAAGTTATCCTTGTCATAGGCGCCAACAAGATAGTCAACAACCTTGAAGAGGCGATGGCACGCCTGAAAATAGCAGCAGCAATGAACGCAAAACGGCACATGCAAAAACACGGCCAACAATCATTACATCTTGGTATCGACAAACTTCCCTGTTTCGCTACCGGAATTTGCGGAGATTGCAAGAGCCATCAAAAGATGTGCCGTAAAACTGTGATCATAGACGGGCAATCGCGGATTGCACTCTCACCTGAAGAATCGGGAATACATGTTATTCTGGTCGGGGAAAGCCTGGGGCTGTAAAAGCAATTGAAACCTCTGTCCTTTTTCAGATTTGACGATGTGAGAATATTCATGAAAAGCAAATAAAATATCGTACCTGTATTGTAGATACAGCTAATGTTATAAGCAGGTTAAGTCCGTCTGTATAGAAACGATATCGTGATCATATTTTATAATCATAAGAATCGGGGTAAATATTTCCCGACTCCCCGGTCCACAAGCAATTCACCATCCTGCATAACGACATTGCCCCTGAGCATTGTCATTATCGGGTAACCCGTGATTTGCCATCCCTCATAAGGGGTGTAATCAGCGAACTGATGAAGTGTGTCCGCCTTGAGGGTGACCGACTTGTTCAGGTCAACAATAACAAGGTCGGCATCCGATCCTATTTCTATCGTGCCTTTGCGGGGATATAGACCCATAGCTTGCGCATTATTCCGGCAGCATATTTCGACCAGCTTCTCAAGGGTTATCCTGCCTTTGTTAACTCCTTCACTGAGCATCACCGGAAGATATGTTTCTATTGAAGGGAGTCCGGGACATCCGTCCCAAATATCTTGCTTCATATTCTTCCTTGCTGTGGCATTATCGGAGCCCACACACCGTACAAGGCCCGTTTTAATGCCTTCCCAGAGCCGTTCAATACTCTTTTCATCCCGCAAAGGTGGATTGACCTTACCCAGCGGACCCAGCGGTAAATGACTGGTGAGTGTTAAAAAAGTCGGTAATGTTTCGGCAATAATATCAACACCATCCTTATATGCCCTGGCTACAGCATCGACACCTTCAGCACTGCTCAAATGTACGATATATATCGGCCCGTTCACTATCTTCGCAATAGCGGCAACCCGCTCTATATCTAACGCCTCTGTCCAGCCGGGCCTGCTATCCGTCCATGCTGCCAGGTCTTCCCTGTGCTGCTTATCTCTTATTTCCGGCTGTAACCGGTGAATAATGTCTATATTTTCACAATGGAGCATAAGCCGTGCCGGAGGCCCGAGCTCGGCTATTTCCTTCAGGGCAACGTATACAGTCCCGTCATCGCCGGACACACAACCGATTTGCTCCGCTTCATACCCCTTATAGGCTAAACCTATTTTAAAAGTACATATACCCCATTTTTCCGCTGCCAGGCGAATCTCCTGTAACTGAAGGTCGGAATTAAGATTCAGCGTTAGAAAAAAGTCGGTAAACGAGTTCTTCAAGTGCGTTTCTATCCAGCCGTCGACAACATCCGTATAGGAACCTCTATGCGAACAATGTCCTATACCGATTATATTGGCTACCGTGGTTATTCCGCCAAAGGCAGCTGCGGCGGAGTCAATCCGAAATTCCTCATCCAGCGGGAAATAACCTCCGAAGTGGGCATGATTATCGATAATCCCCGGCAGCACGTAATTCCCCCCGGCATCGATAGTTCTCTTTGCTTCAGGAAGTCTACTATCGGAATCCAGCGCAACAATTCTTTCACCGCTGATAGCAATTCCTTCTTCCGACGAAAT
>CAZAIO010000176.1:0-2686 GCA_964485235.1 uncultured Dehalococcoidales bacterium | reverse complement strand
TGCCGATGCTCAATTCGGCGTATACCTTGCTTCCGTTCCTGTGTATGAGCGTTGCTTCGTAGATCGAAGGAACGCGCTCGCCGGCCATTCTCCGTGTGTAGCGGTCCGCCACCATTGCGAGGTTATCCGGATGAATATAGCTGGTAAAAGGTGTATCGATTACTTCATCGACAGTGCCTCCCCACATTGCCGCCTGTTGAAAATTGCAGTATTTTATAATTGTATCCTGGATGATACAGATACCGTCCTCCGCCTGCTCTACCAGGGTGCGATATTTTTCTTCCGATTCGCTTAATACCCTGGTCATATGTGCTCGCTCGATTGCATACTGTATTACCCGCCATAACGCTCTGCTGTTTATCTCACCTTTAAGTAAATAGTCCTGTGCTCCATGACGTAGTGCTTCGGTTGCAATATCCTCGTCATCGAGCCCTGTAAGTACGACAACAGGAATTTCCTGTTTGCCCAGGTGTACCAGAGTTTCAATCCCGTGACTATCAGGAAGACCCAGGTCCAGCAGCACGATATCGAACTCTCCGCCGGCAATGCTGGTCGTTCCTGCTGCCAGCGTGGTTACGATTTCAAGATTGTACAGGGTTCCATTTTTCTCGGACAAATATTCCTGTATCAGTCGGGCGTCGCCGGGATTGTCCTCGATTAGCAGTATATTAATTTTATTATCGTTCATTTCTTTCCATTTGGCGGCAACTTTACTATAGTGAACCAGAAGTCCTTGATTGCCCTGACTACTTCTATGAATTGTCCGAAGTCGACGGGCTTGGTGACATAGCAATTAGCATGGAGATTATAAGTCTTTATGATATCTTCCTCGTCTTTCGATATAGTGAGTACAACAACCGGTATACACTTTAATCCGGGAGACTTTTTTATTTCCGCGAGCACTTCCCTTCCGTCCTTTTTGGGCAGGTTCAGGTCGAGTAAAATGAGGTCGGGCCGGACCGCTTTTACATATTTTTTCTGTTTCCTCAAATAAGCCATTGCTTCTACACCATCGTTAACTATATGCATGTTGTTCGCCATTTTTGCCTCTTTGAGTGCTTCCTGTGCCAGGCGTACATCTCCGGGATTGTCCTCCACCATGAGTATTTCAATCGGTTTTGCTTTATCTGTCCTGATCATATTCTTCTCATCTCCATATATTTAATTAACCGGCATTCTCCCGTTTTGTTAATTGTGGACCTGTATATGAGGTTTGCCTGCTTTCACTTACCGGCAAGGTGAAACGGAATGCAGTACCCTTCCCTACCTCTGATTCTATCCATATCCTGCCGCCGTGTCGCTGGACGATTTTCTGAACGATAGACAAGCCTATACCGGTCCCGAGATAGTCGTCACGGTGCAACCGCTGAAAGACGGAAAAGACCCGTTCGAAATATTGTTCTTCTATGCCAATGCCGTTATCCCGGACTGAGATAACCCACTCACGGTCCTGTTTTTCAGCGGAAATATGAATGTGGGGCGGTTCATCCCTGTGGAACTTGATGGCATTTTCGATCAGGTTTTGAAAAAGCTGCACCAGTTGCCCTGCGTCTGCCTCGATTACAGGAAGCGGATCGTAAGTAACCGTGGCGTTATTCTCACGAATGGCAATTTCGAGATTCTCCAGAGCGGTTTTCAGGACCTCATTACAGTCGGTTATCTCGAATGGTTTCCCCCTGGTGCCTACGCGGGAATACATCAGCAGGTCGTTGATGAGTTGCTGCATTCGTTTGGCACCGTTTACGGCATAGTTGATAAAATCGTTTGCATCATTGTCGAGTTTATCTTTATAGCGTCTTTCCAGTAGCTGTGTATAGCTCGATACCATACGTAGCGGTTCCTGAAGATCGTGGGATGCAATGTAAGCAAAACGTTCCAGTTCCGTATTCGAACGTTCCAGTTCTACCATAGTACGCTTGAGTTCTTTTTCCGCCTGTTTGCGTTCAGCAACTTCCTTGCTCAATTCATGGCGGGATACCAGTGTCTCCCTGAGGTTCCTCGTCATCCTGTCGAATGACCGTGATAAATCACCGATTTCATCCTGTCCTGTCGTGCTAATCTCCTGTTCCAGGTTGCCTTTTCCTATCTTTTCGGTGGCGTCGACCAGTTGCTTTACCGGTCGGGTAATAGTACGGGCAACAAGCCATCCTGCCAGCACTACGAGCAGGGCTGCTCCTATTCCGATGCCGGTTGTCGTCCATCCCAGCGTTGTAACTGTTGCGAATGCCTCAGACACATCTTCTTCGGTAATGATGGCCAGATTGTACTTCGGCAACCACTGGTACGCTCCGATGACTTTTATACCCCTGTAGTTATCATAGTAGCCTGTCCCGTTTTTACCGGAAAGACCTGCCTGAACTCCCTCCGTACGTACGAGTTTTTTCAACGCATAGTTTTCTCCGAACCGCGGTTCTGTTACGAAATAGTTGGATGTATTCACCAGGTAGGTGTCCTCCGTTTTACTCATGCCGGTTAGTCGGGAGATGATAACGGAGAGCACATCGAGGTCGAGACGTCCTGCCAGTACGACGATGAGATTTCCTGTATCGTCGATAACCGGTGTACTTATGGTCATTGCTGCTTCCTCGCGCGATATGGAGTAATAGACACCCTGCACATAGCTTCCGTTCTTACCTTCCGTGAAATATGGCTGATAATCGCGGTACTTACCCTCCTCACTCTCCGA
>CAZAIO010000175.1:0-2774 GCA_964485235.1 uncultured Dehalococcoidales bacterium | reverse complement strand
GACTTTGTCCCACTTCTTGTACCAGTCTAATTGCTCGGCCATCTCACCCCAGAACCCTTCGGGGTCTTCGATTGACCGTTTGTAGAGTGCTTTATAGTCGTCGAAACTCTTTATAAATGCATTCTTGCTGACATCACTCGGAGGATTGAAAACTCTTTTCTCCTCCATTATAGAAGTGATTGCCTTGGCTTTTTCAGTATCCTTATCTCCCATAAGAAAAACTCCTTTAAAATATTATTAATATAGTGATATCTGTAATAATTGGATTTAATTGTCCTTGAAATGTACTATAGACGGAAGTGCTCATCTCCTGCCGGTAAAATGTAAAAATCACCTCCACTCTTTAAAAGTGAATGCTATGAAAATCGCACAAAGCCTGCTTATTGAAGAAAATCCGATGGCGAAGGTGATTAAATGACCAATTCTTATCAAATATGCTGCCCTTTTTCCAATTTTCAGATTATCATTTCGTTGTAATAATAACTTCCGTTTTGTTACTTATTTTTATACGTTCAAATCACCTGAAAAACAACCTGAGGACAAGTATTTCTACTTACTCTCCTGTCATGTGCTCACGCTAATATACGCATGGGACAGCATCCGGTACATCTGTGAAAATAAGATGCTCAGGTCGCTAAACAAGCGGATTACTACTGCTCTGTATTGTAAAGCCTTTATATTGCGTATTTATTTCAGAAAGAACTAATTGGTTGTTTTGCTATCCCGGTGAGACGTTCTGTTCTGCACTATCAGCATACACTCCCAAGTTATATAATATACACAAAACCGCCAAAAGTATCAAATTACATACCTTATATAATAAAGATAAGGTCGGAAATCACGCGCTTTCTTTTTAAACGGCAATGGAACTCGCCGTATTATTGAATACCATTGATGAAGATATCTTTCAACCGGACGAACGTTATCATAAAGGTATCGTGTTGATCGTATTTTTCTATAACTGAGCGATGATTCAGTCCAATTCTCGAATGATCATCTGTATACAGGAGGGGATGGCTTCCCTGACAGCGGGCGTGCATGTCTCGCTTAGCGTTGAAATATCTGCTGCTTCTATTGCGAAAATAACTATTTTCCCGGGCATTGTGAGTTCCAATTTCTTTCCGAGTTCGAGTGCCGTAACCAGATCGATGCCGTGTGTTATACCCGGGAAAAGCGTTTCGTTGAAATCCTCCGGTTCGACCCTGTAGATATATCCTGCTTCTTGCTTTCCGGTTTGAACCGCATCTATGAATATCACTCTGTCATATTCTGTAAACAGGTTGAGCAGAGTAATACCGTCCATGGCACCTTCCATAACAGTGGCATTCTTGAAATCCGGCAGTTTTTTGCATTCTTGAGCCACATAGATACCGACGCCGTCATCACTGATAAGCGCATTTCCCAGTCCGATAATTAATGTCTTGATACCCGAATTTTTATTCTTCATCGTATAATGAGTCTTTGTTAAGCATCCGGTAATTTACGCTGTAGAACAAATTTTATTTTTTAGCATAGAGGGTTATCTATAATGTATGTTCAGTATAACGCTTTGTTTTGAAATGTCCAGAACTTGTGAGTTGCAAAGCAGAATTACTGTCGGATTACAAGAAGGTTTAAACGGACTAACCGATGTTTAACAGTGGGTCTATAGTCGTGTATATCGAGTTTTTATATATGATAAAACAGTTTTTTAAATTCGAACTATTTTGTCTCGATGCCTGTGCTTTTCCGGTATTTCAATTCGGCCTGCCTGCTTCGTGATCTTCTTAAAGCTTCGTATATACCACCAATATTGAAATACCAGATCAGGGCAACAGGGAAGAGGATTACCGGAATTGCTATCACCAGCGCAAGTATAAATTCGAACTTCATTTTATCACCTCACCCTATCGAATGCATTCCCGGGAAATTGACAGGTGTATCCTCAGTTCCTGATTGATATTGTACTCGTATATGCGCAATCTGACTTCCGCCGGAATGCCGGTTTTATAACAATAAAATTATCGGGTTATACTCTATTAAACAAGTACTAATGCGCAAAGATAGACAGGGTGAATACAGGAGACGGACTACTATTTAGTCGCTGAGAACTTTGATATAATAAAACAGAAGCCGGGGAGATATACCATGAATAAGATCAGGGTCCTTATTGCCGATGATCATGCTGTAGTACGAGAAGGTACCCGTCGTATACTGGAACAGGAAGAGGATATCGAGGTTGTTGCCGAAGCGAACGATGGCGAAGAGGCGGTGAAGATGGCGGTCAGCTTTCAACCCGATGTGGTACTCATGGACATTTCTATGCCTGTGCTTGACGGGATTGAGGCGACCAGGCAGATAAAGGCGCAATGCCCGGCGGTAACGATATTGATATTAAGCGCCTATGATGACGACCAGTTTATCTTCAGTCTGCTGGAAGCGGGAGCGGCGGGATATCTGTTGAAAAGTGTGAGAGGGCGTGAGCTGGTAGAGGCGATACGGTCGGTGTATGCCGGGGAATCGGTATTGCACCCGTCGGTGGCGCGGAAAGTGTTGAACCGGTTTGGGCATACATCGGAGAAGGCGGTAGAGCGAGCGCCGGTGGAGTTGCTGAGCGAGCGGGAGATGGAGGTATTGAAGCTGTTAACGCGTGGGCTGAGCAACAAAGAGATAGCTGACGAGCTGTGTATCAGTATACGGACGGTGCAGGGACATCTGGGGAATATCTTCAACAAGTTGCAGATAAGCTCACGGACCGAGGCGGTGGTACGTGCCTTGAAAGAAGGGTGGGTTAC
>CAZAIO010000174.1:0-2881 GCA_964485235.1 uncultured Dehalococcoidales bacterium | reverse complement strand
TCCTGAAAGATTCATACACTACATACCTTGACCTCGCTTCATGGGGAGTAGAATTTCCCATAGAAAATGTAGATAATACTCCGAACGATAAATATTTTTTACCATTCGGAGTAGTGAGGATCCGGCGCAGGCAGTTCATGCCCCTGATGCGGAAACAGGCTGTCCGGATGGGAGTAAAAATCATCGACCGTATCACTGTCACCCATTTATTAAAACAGGGAGGTAAAGTAGCCGGTGCCATCGGTTTTCCGGTCAATGGATATGAAACGTATATTTTTAACGCAAAGGCAACTGTCCTCAGTACGGGATATAATAGTTTCAAACCGTCCGGCGCAGAAATTGCTTCGCTGACAGGAGATGGAGAAGCGATGGCGTACAGGATCGGCGCGGAAATAACCGGTAAAGAGTTCCCTGATACCGGAACGTACGGCATGACCCCTTATACTTCCTGGCGAGGGGGGCGGGGAAGTCGCGCGGTCTTCCGTTACTATACACTTCCGAGTGGCAAAAGGGTACCGGTAGGCGATGAGCAGGACCTCTCACTTGAATTTAAAATTCACTCCGGTGAGGGCCCGATATTGTGGGACCTGGACGCCGCCACTGCTGAAGATATTGAGAGAATGCGTAAGAGAATGATGGCTTCCGACCTCATGGAAAGCAAAAGGATAGGCTTTGATCCTGCACAGGGCGGTAAAATCCCTGTTGCCGGAGGTGGCGCTTCGGGAGCCTCTAACCCGCATACGGCAGGTATATGGCCTGAAGACAAGTATTGTGCCACGAAGATACCGGGGCTCTATGTTGCCGGTGAAAATTGTGCGTCCCGTTATCTGGGCTCCTATCATCCCGCACCGGGTTTCGGCCTGACCGGTGCCGCAGTGACCGGAATGCGGGCAGGGCTCGGTGCTGCCGACTATGCAGGAAAAAATAAAAAGGCATCTCCGGATAAAGATATGGTGACCAACCTTAAAAAGGAGATGTTCGCTCCAGCTGAACGGAAAGGGGGCTTCAGCCCGAGATGGGTTACACAACTCATTCAGAACACGATGACACCTTATTTCGTGTTACATATAAAAAAGGAGGACCGGCTCAAGGCGGCATTGACTTATATCGATTTTATCAGGAACCGCCTTGTTCCGAAACTGACGGCAGGGGACAGCCACGAACTCCGCCTGGCTCATGAGACCGATAACATGGCGTTAAATGCTGAAATGATATTAAGAGCTTCGCTTACCAGAAAAGAAAGTAGAGGAATGCACTATAGAGAGGACTATCCAGGAAGAGTCGATCCCGCGTGGCTTGTATGGATTAAACTCCGGGATGAACAGGGCGAGATGAAAGCAGTAAAAGAACCGGTCCCCGAGAAATGGTGGCCCGACCTTTCGAAGCCTTATGAAGAACGATATCCGAAGAGATTTCCCGGGGAATAGTAACGGCATATCGTTAAAGCCCCTGTTGTCTTTTATACAACAGACCAATCCTGATATTATTATATAGGGAGGCAATAATAATGGTAATAGAACGTATCGATCATGATCTATGTAACGGTTGCGGTATATGCGTGAACACCTGTACCGTTGATGTAATACGGATGGATGAGAACTCGAAAAAAGCGGTAATTAAGTACCCCGAAGAGTGCATTTGCTGCGCTTTCTGCGAGCTTGATTGTCCTCAAAAAGCCATTTATGTCTCGCCCGAGAAAACAACACCGGTTATGATTGCCTGGTAATGTAAACAAAAAGTGGATAGCCGCAATCATCTGACCATCCACTTTGTAATAAAGTCACTATATATCAGTGTAAATGCGGTACCTTAAATGTTTTCAATGACAGCCGTGTTTTAATAGCCGGTAGTTCTGACTGTAATCTATCTACTTCTGTGCAGGAAATCCGATAATCTCTCTTACCCAGCAGGCTTTTGGATTCGCACGGGCTTCAACGATTATGCCCGTATCGGCACCACCACCGGCAAAACCGGTCCCTGCGGTCGCAAGTACTGTTTCTCCCTGAGGAACAAGACCATACCGTACCGACGCTGCAACAACTCCTAAAGCAACACGAAATCCCATACTTATTATATTCAGAAGGGATAGGTCAGCTCCGGCTTCGATATCGAGCGGGCGCAAATGTGCCGGTATAAAAGGGCTCAATTTGGCTCTCCTTTTTTTCCATTCCTCATCCGTTTTAGTCAGATGTTCACCATCCAGACCCCACGGATCACCAAATTCAAGCACGTCTTCCAGATATAAAACCTTTACGCCTTCCTTCTCCAGCTCTTCACGTGTTTTATCATCAACTGAAGCCTGAAAGTGCGTAATCCCGTTCTTCAAATAGTCTTCGCGTATTTTCTTTGATTTTTCATATTTATTGTAGATTGTGGTCACAAGAAGCGTTCCGCCTTTTCTATTGGTCACAGCAATAATCTCATGCCTTCGATTGTCCTTCGTCAGTTCCAGAAACTGTCTGGCAGTTACTCCCGCCTGTGTTGCCATTACTACACGTTTTATCCCCAGTTCATCAATCCGCTTAATAGCCAGTTTCAATAACGCTTCCGAATTGTGGGGACCCGGTTCATCAAAATAAATAATTTCTTTTACCGACATGGTTCTCCTTTACACAATACTCCGTTTCCGTGTGGCAGATTGAAATATCCAGTATTATTGCATTATATTACTATCTACTTAATATACTTTCAAGTTTAGATATAATTATAGTGGATAATAACGCCTTTTCCGGATTATATTTTCAGAGCGATTCTGGCACCTTCTTCGATCGCCTCTATTGCCTGTCGGGGAGCCAGCGCGTCACCGATCACATAAAACTCCGGTACTTTATTTCCCAGCTTGTCGCTTAATTGATTAACAGGCCTGGTCCCCATCGCCAGT
>CAZAIO010000173.1:0-2952 GCA_964485235.1 uncultured Dehalococcoidales bacterium | reverse complement strand
ACAGAAGCTCAACTATATGGCGGACCTTCTCATAGGCTGCCCGGGAGAGACCGAATCTACAATAAAAACATCGATCGAGGGGGTAAAAAAGCTGGGAATCCCCCTGGTCGGACTAGCCGTAGGTATCAGAGTATACGAAGGAACACTACTCAAGGCACAACTCGATAAAACATCGTCGTCAGACGGCTCAAATATAGTGCAAAGCGAACTACAGTACTATATATCCCCGTCACTCGGTCCCGATCCGTTCGGACTGGTACATGAGCTTATCGGAGATGACCAGCGTTTCCTTTCGCTCGCAGCTCCCGGCGATACGGACAGCTATAATTACGCCGGTGATGAACACCTGTCCCGTCTTATCAAACAGGGGGCACGAGGCGCTTACTGGGACATCCTTCGCAAAAGCCGCTAATTTCCAGGCAGTTTGCCGTTAAATTTTCCGTATATTATATTTCAGGCAAAGCATAGACATTCCTTTTCTCGATATATATAATAACTTTACCGGGGGCAAAGCGTCGTTATTGGTATATCTCTTATACATAAGGGAGGGATACTGTTACTTTTTTCAGCACACATTCAGGAGGTTGTATGATGAAACTAAAGTTACTCAGGTCTATCATTTACATTGCAATACTTTCATTACTGCTTGTTCCGGCAGCGGTACAGGCAATGACGTTCCCAACGTATCAGGAGGGAAATCTCACTACTGAATTCAAGGTCTCTCCGGGCGATACGTCTTTTACCACCAGCCCTTCGGCAACAACTCATACCGTAAATGTATACGCCATCGAAGCATCATATGTGTATGAACTGATGTCAACGACCAATTTCAATGCGAGCCCGTATGGAAATCACCTTGTTGTTGGAATTGGGGAAGAGTTCGGCGGGCAGGAATGGACTTATATCGAATTCGGCCCGGTAAAAGAGTCGCGAGGGGGCCCTGTCCCGGAAGGGTCGACTATTACCGGAGTTGAATTAAAACTGTACAAGGAGTCTGGATCACAGGGTGGCGTAAATGTTTATCAGCCACAGACTGACTTCAATCAGAGTACACTTACATGGGCCAATAAACCGGCCTTATACGGTCCTTTAAAAGGTTCAGCAACAATGCCATCGTCAAACGGTTGGTGCTCCATTGCTATTAACAGTTCAACAGTACTCGACCCCGAAAATCACGGACGCAATACAAGCGTCGCTATCAAACCTACATGGACAACGATAGGACAAAAGGTATCGTTCCAGAGCGACGAAAATTCGAGCTATAAACCGAGGCTGGTCATTACCTATGCCGGTGATGAGCCGGAACCTCAACCTGAGCCCACACCGGAGCCGACCGGAGATACAACTCCCTGCGTGGTTACTTATTCGGTAACTCCCCGTAATCCTCACGTCGGAGAGATGGTCACCGTAACAGCCAGGGCAACAGACGACCAGGCAATGTATTACCTCACGATTTCGAGAGGCATGAGCGAACTCGCCCGTGTCAATGCGACCGCCGGCCAACGTGAGCTTACCGTTTCTTATACTGAGGCAGCAGTTCTGCCTTCTCTAAACTATATTATTATAGGCGATGACCTTGGCGCCGCGCCTGCACAGGGGGGCAATGTAACAGTGCCTGTCACGGGAAGCGGCACACCACCCGAGGTAACTATCGAGGCGGAATGGGAAGCTGAGACAATACCGGACCGGTATAGACTGGTCTGCGATGACGGCCAACGGGTAACTCTCACTGCCACGGCCAATGACCCCGACGGCATTCGAATGCTGACAATTTCCATCAACGGCAGGGCATATGACTGGACATTCGAGGGACAGACCAGCGTAAGCCGAAGTATGGACTGGGTAAATGACGATCCGTCTCTTACACACTTCTCCTATTTTGCATCCGCGGTAGACAGGGAAAACACTTACAGTTCGACCGACAGTGTGAATACAGATATAGCCCAACCTCACGATATACTGCTCTATTCTGCCGGTGCACCCGGCTTTCACAATACGAGCAGGGACAGATTGCCCTGGGAAAGAATGGTACAGACATTCGGTTCGGGTGAATGCTACACTGTTGAGGACTGGGACTGGAAAAACTGGTACGCCCTTATCTGGTACCATGGAGCTTTCAAGGAGATTGCTGATGGCGGGGAGTGCTTCGGTATAAGCACAATGGCCACAGAGCTTTATAAAAGCAGGATAATTGCAAATGATATAGAATCGACTGCCTCATGTCCCGCATATATGAACAGAGACAACACGTTTACAAAGGAATATATCGAAGCCCGTCAGGGCGGGCAAATAGGTGAAGAAGTAATATTCACAGGTTATCACGAAAGATATACGAGCACTTCCGATAAGCTAAATAGAATAGAAGATGATCTGGAACGGAACACTCCCGGTGTTATAGGCATACACGAAGGTGACCACGGTCATGCGATCGTTCCCTGGATGTCTCGCCACATGGGTGACGGCACAACAAGGGTCTATGTATATGACTGCAACAGGGAAGGCGCAATTATCCCGATAATAGAAGAGCGTGATTCCGGTCATCCCAGCTATGACTTCGATAACTACGACCTGTTTCCCTATATTGAAATAAGCGGAAGCGACTGGAGCTATACATGGCCCGACGGTGCGACATGGAATGATGAACTCGAATATTTCCATTATGAGGAAGCATGCGGCGATATGGACCAGGACAATCCGCTCGGTGAATCTTCCTTCGCGCCACGTATCACGGACCACGATTTACCTAGTGTTTTTCAATATTTGTTCTGCCCGATCGGAGGCAGTGCCGATGCTTATATAGAGGATGAAGACGGCAATATAACCGGCATCTATAATGGTGAACTCCGCGAGGATATACCGGACTCGATGGCAATAAAGCCTATGATGGGACTCTTCTCGGAACATGAATTATATCTGCTTCCTGTAGATAAAAAGCTCAAGGTTAACGTCGTC
>CAZAIO010000172.1:0-2956 GCA_964485235.1 uncultured Dehalococcoidales bacterium | reverse complement strand
CGGCAGAGAAAAATCGTCTTCCTAAAGCGCGAGAGTGCATTAGAGCACATATAGAAGCGCATATCAAATGGCTCCATCAGGAATTGAATGATATCGATACCCGTTTAGGTGATCTGGTGAAAAACAGTCCGTTGTGGAGAGCGAAAGACAATCTATTGAGAAGTGTCCCGGGAGTGGGGTTTGTCCTATCCATGACACTCTTAGCAGACCTGCCGGAACTTGGCAGATTGAATAGACATCAGATAGCTGCGCTGGCAGGCGTGGCTCCTTTCAACCGTGATAGCGGTACATTGAGAGGCAAACGAACGGTATGGGGTGGACGGACACATGTGCGTTCATCTCTCTATATGAGCGCTCTGGTTGCCACCAGGTACAATCCGGTTATCAAGGCTTTTTATGAACGACTTTGTACCGCAGGTAAGTGTAAAAAGGCTGCGCTTACGGCATGTATGCGTAAGTTACTGGTGATATTGAATGCAATTGTACGAACAGGGATCCCATGGAAAATGAATACTGCCTGTATAGTTTAAGACAGTTGCTACGATGCTATACTGTAAGGCAGGTGTAAGGGCAATCCCCCGTGATTGTAATCGGGTATTCGGGGAAATTAAAATCAGGTCATTGCGAGTCCATCCCGACTTTCCCGATTTTATCGGGATCTTCGAGTCGGGAGGCGAAGCAATCTAAACAGGAGTATAGTAAGATAGCCGCGGTTATTTAGGTGGCGCCTGCGTCAGATGGCCCTACTATCCTGACCGATATGACATTGTATTATTCGTTCGGGACTGCGTCGCCCCGATTTCTACGACATCTGGACTCTTCGCAAAGACACGAAAGGAACGATGTTGACTGCCACCCGGCGGTTTCTCCGGCTGACAGCTAAAGCTTAGTATCCGTGTGGCTGGTATCTATGTGGTTTACCGCTTCTTCATAAACCTTTATTTCATGGACATGCCCGACGATAATAACCCCGATGGCCATGCCGAGAGAATTGGCTACCATCATAGGCGGGATGACGGTTTTAATTATTTCAAAGATCACATCGAACGGCCTTACCATAAGCAGGTTTATCGCACCGTGGAGCGCTTCGACAAATAATGCCAGCAACATAGCCGGGATGATACCGATAAGCCGTTTCTTGTTCCACAGGTAGACCATACCGCCGATAAATCCGGCCAATACCGTTGAAATGGAGCAGGGCACGCAGGTTATACCGCCCATGAAAAACCGGTGAATGCCCCCGATCAGGCCCACTGCCAGTCCGACGTACGGTCCGGCTATCACGCCCGCCAGGAGGGGCGCAAAGTCACGGATATTGCTCACAGCGCCTACTTCGGAATGGATGCCTACCAGTGTGCCGAAAATGGAAAAAGCGCCGAAGACAATAATGAAAACGAGATAGTTTTTCCATGTTGCCCTGTGGAAGATAACATTCTGAATAGTGGGTATTTTCACCACGATTTCGGTGAAGACAAAGATGAAGATCTCGGTTTCCGCGAAAAGCTCAAGTAGTTCTTTCATTTCCGTAAATCTTACGCGCTATTCTACCAGTTGAGCGTTATTTCAACAATATACGATTATTAAGTATACACTGAAACCACTGATTGTCACTACGATGAAATCAGGAGTGATCCGGGGGCTCGCAAAGACAAACAAAGACCTCCCCGTGAAGAAAGCTGACTAACCGGCAGGACCTGCCGGTTTAATTTAATGCCCTCAATAGCGCGGCGCAGGTTCTTGTATAGTAGTAGCCGAACACTCAGTCGCATTTACAGTGAGCTTCCAGCCATAACTATATAAAATTGCACCGATTGCTACCAGGAGAACACAAATAACTGCGAGAATTGTTTTCTTTTTCTCTATTATAAAGTCCACTGCTCCCTCCGGATTGGTCCACTATGTTTCATTATGCTCATTATTATGTTTGATTGCCGGACAACATGAACCACTGAAATATAAAGTCACTATTTGTACCTTTTATCATTCTTCATACCGAATTTAAATAATATTAAAGCAAAATAATGTCTCAAGTATGTAACTTTTATCTCACTACACTTCCGGCCTGCCTTATTGACCTGTCAGGACTTTTGCTTTACGGAGTATCGTCAATATTTCCCGGTATCCGGGCTTGATATTGACAGATTCTGTTTGAAGCCCCGATAATGGCCATACGACAGACAGGAGAAATGCACGTGCTCGTAACGGATATCGCAGTTATAGTAATCGGCTATCTTCTCGGCTCTATTCCCTCCGCCTACATTGTCTCGAAGCTCACCGCGGGTGTGGACATACGCAAACTGGGGCTGGGCAACGTGGGTGCTGCCAATGTCTTTCGTGAAGTGGGCAGGTGGAAGGGCATTGTCGTATGGGCTGCCGATGTAGCCAAGGGCTCCGCTGCGGTGCTGATCGCCATTGCGCTGAACGTTTCTCAGCCGTGGGTGCTGGGAGCCGGGTTTGCCGCACTTGTGGGACATAATTTTCCGGTCTATATCGGTTTCCGGGGCGGCATCGGCGCGGCGACCTTCATGGGGATATTTCTGGTGCTCGCGCCGGAAACGATGATCATCATCTTCGCGCTGATGGCAATACCGTTCCTTATAGCTCACAGGGTTATCGTCGCGATATTGTGCGCGGCACCGGTGTTTCCGGTAGTGCTCTGGTTCTTCGAAAAGTCATGGGTGCTCGTGATTTATGCGGTTGTCCTCCTGATTTTCATGGGCATCAGGAGCATACCCGGCGCGAGGCGAAAGCCTGCGAACGCGGGGCAGGAGATACAGAGTACCTCCGATAAATAGGCCGGGATGCCGTACCGTATTAAACCCAATGTAGGTGCCGCCTGCGCCAGGTGGCACTATTCCAACCGAAGTTCCCGATCTGGAATTTTTGTGGGAGTCATACGCTTCGTATGACCCCGCATTGAACTTCTTTATTTAGGTGCCTCCTGTGCCAGGAGGCC
>CAZAIO010000171.1:0-2996 GCA_964485235.1 uncultured Dehalococcoidales bacterium | reverse complement strand
AGACCGGCGGCATCCTGATCACGCCGCTGCCCGGCGCCACGCCGCTCAAACCGGGTTCAGCCACGTTCCCCTTCTTTGGTGTTGAACCGGAGATCCTCAGAGAGGACGCCTCAGTTGCCGACACGAACGAGGGTGGCTACCTGACCATTAAACAGCCCTGGCCCGGACTGATGCGCAGAGTATACGGCGATCCCGAACGATTCAAGAACACCTACTTCGTCCGCTTCCCCGGCGTGTACAATACCGGTGACGGCGCACGGCGCGATGAAGATGGTTTCTTCTGGCTGATGGGCCGTATCGATGACGTCATCAATGTATCAGGACACCGCATCGGCACCGCCGAGGTGGAAAGCGCGCTCGTCGCTCACGAGAAAGTGGCAGAAGCTGCCGTAGTCGGCATGCCTCATGAACTGAAAGGACAGGGCATCTATGCATTTGTCACGCTGAATGCCGGCATACCTACTTCAGAAGAGCTGAAGAAAGAACTGGTCGCCCATGTCCGCAAGGAGATCGGCCCTATCGCCACTCCAGACGTGATCCAGTTCTCCGACGCACTGCCCAAGACCAGGAGCGGCAAGATCATGCGCAGGATCCTCACCAAGATCGCCGCAGGCGATGTCGCGAACCTTGGTGATACCAGCACACTGGCAGACCCGTCTGTCGTCGATGCACTGGTTGAAGGACGAAACAAATAACGTCAACAGACTGATTCACTTTTGTAATTCAAAAGAGGAGATGTGATTTCACATCTCCTCTTTTTATTAACTGCACCTCACCAGCATACCGGAAAAAACTCCTTCGCTTAACCGGACATATTACTATAAAGCATCACGAATGAACTTTTTACAGACAAAACGACTACATAATATATAAATATAACGCGATTTCAACTTTAAAAGGTATAGCGCTATACAAAAATCAGATATGATCGATATGGTATAATCTCGATACGGCATATTGATACGAAATATGCGAAGGGGTGTAAAATGAAAAAACGATATTTTGTCTTAGTAACCGTCATTTTAATTACGATCGTCGTATTGTTTTCAGGTTGTTCGTCATCAAAAAGTGCCCCGTCTGCTCCGGGAACAGGAGATATGCCCATTCCTGCGCCTGCTCCGGAATCTTCCGGCATTTCCCGTATTTTTTCCGGTTCTGATGAAAGCAGTCCAAACGTTATGTACGACACGGACACCGGCACTCCGACAGACGACCTTGAACGAAAGATTATTAAAAACGGAAACCTGACAATCGAAGTGAAAGACGTTACAGTTGCAATCGATGATATTACAACCATCACAAACGAACTGGGTGGATATATTGTCTCATCCAATAAATATACCAACGATGAAACACGCGGCATGGTTGCAATCCGTGTACCTGCAGATAAATTCGATGAGGCATTCGAAAGGATTCGCAGTATCGCTGATGAAACGCCGTACGAAAATAAAGCCAGTACCGATGTAACCGAAGAATATACCGATCTGGAAGCTCAGCTCAGAAACCTGGAGGCGACAGAGGCCCAGTATCTTGAATTGTTAAAGAAAGCGGAAAGCGTGGAAGATATGGTAACGGTGCAGCGTGAGCTGTCCCAGGTACGCGGCGAAATCGAACGTATTGAAGGTCGCATGAAATATATCGATCGTACTTCCGATATGTCCTATATCGAAATAAATATACGGGAGAACCAGACGATCGCACAGAAAAAATGGAATCCGTCGGAAACCCTGATTGCGGCAGCAAACGGGTTCATTACATTCCTCAAAGTCCTGGTAAACGTCATTATTTGGGTCGCGATATTCTGCCCTGTATGGATCCCAATTCTGGTTATTGTGATAAGAAGACGCCGCAAGAAAAAGGCTATGGCAAAGCAAGATCAGGTAAAACCATAATTACATCTCTTTCCTTTTAGGTTGTAACGTTGAGGATACGTACAAGAGATAATTAAGCTGTTAAACGTAACTGCATATCATCGTACAGGTCGATGTGCAGTTACGTTTTATTCACAATAAAATGTAGTTTGTGGTAAATGGTCCGGTTAAATTTTCCCGGGATGTCACATACTACGACCACCACCACCCCAGCAAGATACCCAACAAAGCGCCGGCAAATACCTGCGGCCGACTGTGTCCTATCAACTCTTTAAATCGCTGTTCAAACGCCGCTTTCCCTTTAAATAATTCATCAAGTATTTTATTGAGGACATTGGACTGATGCCCTACCGTCTGACGCACTCCGGCTGCGTCATACATCACGATTATTGCAAAGAAAACGGATAGCGCGAATAAAGAAGAGGTGAAACCCTCCTTAATGCCGATAGCAGTTGCAAGTGATGTGACTGTAGCACTATGGGAACTGGGCATACCTCCCATTGTGATGAGATTAGAAAAGTCCAGATTCTTATTACGTATCAAATCGATAAGTAATTTCAGAACCTGGGCAATACACCATGCCCCGGCAGGAATAATCAATACTTTATAAGAAATAACCGATCCAATAATTGCATTCATATGTAAATTATATAACACTTGCTGTAAGGTAATAAATTCGGCGCCCCTTTTGTCCGGCTTTTTCCCGACACTGAATATGAAGAACCTCTTTAGAAAATGCAGTGCATGATATTATTAACGTAATAAGCGTTATAGAAGCATGTCTTTTCGTATTGTTTCCGGTTCTGTACTCTCTTTACTTCCGGAACGGTGCTTCCGGCTGCGTTTTGAAGCCCGTTTCTCCTCTTTTTGAGCAAGCCATTTTTGCTCGGCATCCGGCTCATCCGGGTTTGCGCCTCTGATATTTCTGTTAATTGTATGAATTTCCTCAAGTATCCTCACGGTAAAAAAACCTGCTTCTTCGTTTAATTTCAAGCGAGCTATCTTCCGTTGCTTCTGGAGCCAGAGCAAATATGAAAACCTTTTAGATCTACATACAGGTTCGCCGGGATACCAGATTCCGTGCTTTATCGTATTGACCTGTATAGGACAGAGCGGAGCTTCAGG
>CAZAIO010000170.1:0-3065 GCA_964485235.1 uncultured Dehalococcoidales bacterium | reverse complement strand
ACGCAATTCTTATCAAGGGAGAAAAAATAGCTTATGTTGGAAAGAACATACAGCACTCTATCGGCCCGGATACCAGGATCATCGATGCCGCCGGGAAAACGATAGTTCCCGGTTTCATTGATACTCACAATCATATGAGCTGGTTTTTACTGCCTGACCACCTTATTCGATATGCCATAAAAGGAGGGACTACCGCAATTATCACTGAAGTAGATTCGGTAGCCTTTCTGTCGGGTTATCGGGGGATAGTCGAGCTTATCCGGGCAACGGGAAACCAGCCGGTAAAAACATTCATAAGCATACCGCCGATGGTTACAATCAGTCCTGTAGCAGCTGAACATGCTCTTAATACAGGTGAAATACGTAAACTGCTGCATAAAAAAGGGGTTATTGCTCTGGGCGAGTCCTACTGGGGATCTGTAGTCGAAGGGGACCCTCGAATTTTGAACTATATTGAAGAAGCGAAAACAGCGGGCAAAAAGATTGAAGGACACAGCGCCGGTGCCAGAGATAATAAGCTACAGGCTTACGCCTCTCTTGGTATCACCTCATGCCATGAACCGACCACTGCCGATGAAGTGTTGGAACGGCTGCGGCTTGGCATTCATGTTCTTGTGCGGGAAGGTGAGGTCAGGAGAGAACTTGACGAAATCGCCCGGCTTAAAGATGAGCCAATCGATTTCAGACTGATGTCATTTTGCAGTGACGGGCCGGGCCCTCAGCAACTCCTGAGTGGCGGCTATATGGAATATGTTGTCCAGAAAGCAATCGATCTCGGTTTTGATCCCATAACAGCTTTTCAAATGGCATCGCTCAATGCTGCCCAACGTTTTGGCCTGGATGATTATGTCGGCGGTATCGCACCGGGCAAATATGCCGATATCGTTATTATCCCCGATCTGAAAACCGTCCATGCAGAATATGTCATCAGCAACGGCAAAGTGGTATCTGAAAACAGTCATCCGGCAGTAGAACCAAGAAAACATGTTTTCCCTGAGTGGATGTATAATACCGTGCATTTCCCCCGCGAATTCACAGCGGATGATTTCGCGGTTAAGGCGGACGGAAATCATCATCGTGTGAATACCAGAGTGATCGACATGGTAACTAATATAGTGAGCCATGAAGCTATAGTAGAACTGTTCGTATCTGATGGTAAAATACGGGCGGACAAAGACCGTGACATAATCAAGGTAGCAGCCATCGAGCGCGTTCATGAGCCGGGTAAAATGTTTGTTGGTTTCATCCGGGGGTTAGGCTTTAAAAGCGGTGCAATTGCTACCAGTGCTATGTGGGACACGACGGATATCGGTGTGGTCGGCGCCGATGACGGCGATATGGCGTTAGCGGTAAACCGGATAAAAGAACTGGGTGGAGGTCTTGTAGTATGTTCGGGTGGTAAAGTCATAGCTGAGATTGCTTTACCTGTCGCCGGTCTGTTCTGCCCGGAATCCGTGGATGTCATAGTGACAAAACTCGATCGGATTCAGCAGGCTGCCGTCGACCTGGGCTGCACTTCGTCCGACATCCGCCTCACTTTATCTGTGTTGACTACAGCCGCCATACCTTTTCTGCGTGTTTGTGAATCAGGCTTGATAGATCTGAAGAAAAACAGGTTCGTCAACCTTATAGTGGAATAAGAAAAACAATAGTCATAAATAGCCGGAACGTTTTTTGTGTATCACTTCATGAATTAGAAAAATTAATGCATGTGGTCATAATTGCTGCAAACCTAATCAAAAGATATTACAAACCACAAAAGCCGGAAGACAGAGATATGCTACTGAAGAAGATTTTCTGAAAGCCGAGGTTCATAAACCGGTCAAAGGTATACATCTGGAACTGAGAAATGACAGGCTGATTTACTATTACACTCCGCATACATATAGCACACCTATGCGTTGTTTCTGCAACCTGATGAGCCGTTTGCCACAGGAAGTGGACTCCTCCATTACCTATTGTCAGTGTTCCGGTGGCTTTGTGGAGGAGTACCGGGAAGTCATTCTGGGGCGGCCTGTCCGCGCGGAAGTTAAGGAGACTGCTATTACCGGAGCTGATGAGTGTAAGTTCATTATATATTTGAAATAGTATAAACCACAGGAAAGGGTAGCCCTATTTTTAATCGGTTAATATATTGCCAGGTACGGGTTATAGTAATAACATTTTACTGTAGAAACAATTTCTTTAACAGGTACCCCGATTTTTCCCGATTGCTTCATTACCGTCCATATCAGGATTTTATATAAAATATTACTATAAGTTCTTACCTGAAACGCAAATTCTCAATAAACCGAGCTTTACAGGCAGATATTCAAAAAAAAAAATGAATATAACTTCTTTAAAAACTGGCTTTAGTATAGGGATTTCAAATTCCGGTCCAGCGGTGATACGATGAAATTAATCCGGCGGTAACAATCAGTACGATATTAGAATTATCTAACGGTATTATCATGTGCGGAACTTTTAGACTTTTATCCTGGAATATTTTTCAGGTTCTTTAAATCTCTGTGTTCTGTCTTTCAAATCATCTTTTATATCATCCAGTTTCATTCTTAAGTTTTTTCCTGAAAAAGGTGCAAAAAGTATTCCAAGCAAACAGCCCACTAACAATCCAGTTGCTATACCGATTGTCACCATTTCACAGTCTTTTTTGTCCATTTCATCCTCCCGTTACCGTATTGTACAAAAGTGGATAGTAAATCAACAAGTTATTGTTGTTTGCCAGTATAGAGTTAAATAAAAAATAGAATATTTTTACTGATTATAAGGTCTATTCTGAAGTACATTCCGATAAAAAAGTAATAACCCGACCATAAAATGGTAGATAAATCATAAATACGGATACTTGAATGTATATATTTCTTACCCGCGTTTGTTATCCGGTCACGGTGATACCATATATCGATGCTTTATGGAATTTTTAGATATCCCGGGCAATTGCAAAAGCCGTACGTGTCGCCTGAAGAATGTTCTTCGGTAATAAACAATCGCCGATCTGATGGAACTCAGACGCACAAAAACGAAGCGTTTCCGCCTCATCCTGAAGTGGTTGCCGGCCTGTTGCA
>CAZAIO010000169.1:0-3137 GCA_964485235.1 uncultured Dehalococcoidales bacterium | reverse complement strand
TCGTTAATCTCACCGACGATGAGAAAATGGACTTCAGGTCCATTCCAGTGCAAATTACCCAGGCCTTCGGTAGCAGCTCCCGCTTCCATAGCCATGAGCAGCCCGTCTCCCTGGTGAGGTATAGCACCGGTACACCGCATATTTTCACGGTAATCGGAATTATACTTCTTGAGCAGTTCCTTGTTTCCTCCAAATCCGCCGGTGCCGATGAATACACTCCTGGTCTTTATCAGGAAATCCTCCCCTTTCGTTTCCGCTACCACACCGGTTACATTGCCTTTCTTCCCGGTCAGTATTTTCTTCGCAGGAGTGCGAAGAAGCACCTGTACTCCCAGTTCTTTACAGTCCCTGGCTAAAGCATCCGTCGCATCACGACAACGGCCCTTCGGTAAATGCAAGGTATCGTAATCACCTATATGATGCATAACCTTGAAACTAACCCCTTTTTCTTCAAACCACCCGATCGTATCGGCGGATTTATCGATAAAAGCACGAACGATTTGTCCGTTAAGTCTCCAGTGCGCATAGTCCATTGCAAGCGTGAAAAGTTCATCCCTGCCTGCTTCGATCCCCAGCCGTTTTTGAACAGGGCTTTCGGCACCGAACATGCCTGTGGCAAGCGCGGAATTGCCACCCGTAGTTCCCCGTTTCTCCAATACGATTACACTGGCTCCCTTACCGGCAGCGGTTACCGCTGCTGCAAGGCCTGCCCCACCACCCCCTATAACCACCAGATCCGCCTCGAGAATATCTGACTGTTGCTTTTTCTTCGGACTCATAATAATAAAGCTCCTTTAAGAGTGATATTAACTTGCTTCCTGCAGGATATCGTAAATTGACCTCCAGATATTATAAGGTACGAGATGTGCAGTATCAATAGAGCCTGAGATGACTATTTATATCCATACATTTTGTTCTCCATTAAAAGACTCACCTAAAAAATTTAAAAAGTTCTATAAGAATTATGAAGGTTACAAATTCATAGTCTTATCGGATTCCAGATACAATTTCCCGTTCGGTGGAGCGAAGACTTGCGTTAATTTGAAAAAAATTAAATAATATACTGTTCTTTTTACTTATTGAGAGACGCACTTCGATAGTGCGGTCAGTCATTTCTAAAAGATAGCAAATAAAATCGCATACGTTTTACTTTATACAGACTGTCCGGTCATTAAAATATCGCCGATATAAAAAAATTTTTATAGGAATAGCACGGGAAAATCAACGCCTTTCCTAATAATATAAAAAGAACGACGGGAGGTATACATATGAGCGACCAGACTCTGACAATGCTGGCTGTAGGAGATATTATTCTTGGTAAACCGAATGCTGAATATTACTTCAATTTAACAGCACCTGTTCTGAAGTCAGCCGAAGTAACGGTTGGACAATTAGAGATACCTTTTACTAACAGGGTTGTCGATGCGTACTACATGGAAATACCGACAGAGATACCCGCCATGCCGGGCAGTGACCCTGCTAATATTAGCGCTTATTCGTTTGCCGGCTTCGATGTGCTTACCCTTGCAGGCAACCATATCTGGGACGCGGGCGTACCGGGCATTGAGGATACGATCAGTGAGCTTAATAAATATAAAATTGCTCATGTAGGTGCAGGTATGAATATCCGGGAGGCCAAGAATCATACCATAATCGAGCGTAACGGAACAGTATTCGGTTTTCTTAACTATAACTGTGTCGGACCTAAAATGACGTGGGCTACACCGGACAAACCGGGTTGTGCCTATATACATGTTATTACCCATTACGAACTGGACCACCCTACCCCGGGGAGCAATCTGGCAAAGGTCTACACTTTCGCAGAGCCGGAAACCTTGGGAGCAATGGTAGAGGATATCCGGAAACTCAGACCATTATGTGATGTTCTGGTGGTTGCGTTTCATAAAGGTGTCGGGTTTACTCCAATTGAAATAGCCTGGTATGAACAACAGATATCATATGCCGCCATAGATGCCGGGGCTGATCTGATTCTGGGACATCATGCCCATATACTGAAAGGGAATGAATTTTACAAAGGAAAAGCCATCTTTCACGGATTGGGTAATTTCGTTATACTCATGCCGCCGGTCCACGAAGATCCAGTGACGTGGGCTTTTCAGCAATGGGACAAGAGAATGGAGGACATATTCCGCGGTTATAATAAACCTGATATAGATGATAACGATTACCCGTGGCATCCTGAGACAGCATTGACCATGATTGCCAAATGCAGTGTAGATAACGGGCAAATTACCAGAGTAAGTTACCTCCCCTGCTTGATTAATAAGCAAGGGCAACCGGAGATACTCAAGAATGACGAGAGAGGGCAGGAAGTATTTAACTACGTCGACCGTATCACCAGGGAAGCGAAGCTCAATGCAAGGTATAAATGGGAGGGAAATGAAGTAGTTGTCTTTTCGGAGTAAGTCCGGATATTGATTCGCTCGTTATATAACTCAAGATAACAAGATACCCGGAAAAACTGACACGATGAATTTAAAACATATTTTGTCCGGTTTGAAAAAACACGAGCATTTTTGTATACCGTCCACCGTATATTTATGGATTGTCCGGTTTTCCGTCAAGATACCAGTCGATAATCTCGCGAGAGATGCTGATCTTCGGTGGTATATCCGGCATGTTATCAGCCGTGAACCAGCCTGCATCCGATATCTCTGTACCGTCCGGGACCAGGTCACCACCGGCCCACCAGGCGGTAAAACCCAGCATCAGTGAATTGGGAAACGGCCAGGGCTGGCTGCCGAAGTATTTAATATTTTTAACCTCGATCCCTACTTCCTCCATAATCTCCCTGCGTACACATTCCTCGAGAGTTTCGCCGGGTTCTACAAATCCGGCGCTTATACTGTACCATTTCCCCGGGAAAGTCGCGTTATGCGAAAGGAGGATTTTATCATCCTTGAAAACAGCGGTAATTACCGCCGGAGAGAGGCGGGGATAGCTGAGAAAGCCGCAAGCCGGACATCGCTTGGCCCTTTCTTCCGCCAGAGTTTCCGTCTTCTGCCCGCACCGGCCGCAGTACTGGTGCGTCTGATCCCAGTTCACGATTTGAAGCGCCCGTCCGGCCAGCAGCCACAGGTCTTCTTCCATGATCGTGAAGGTCGACCGCAGGTCAC
>CAZAIO010000168.1:0-3255 GCA_964485235.1 uncultured Dehalococcoidales bacterium | reverse complement strand
GGACTCCGGGACAAAAGGCAGTTTCAGGTTCAAATAAAACGGCGTTGAATAAAACTATAAATTGTTGCTTGTTTAAGTAATACAGACTTTTCTCAGGGTGTTGCCTGCAGGCATATATTCCCTGCCAGTTCACAAAAGACATGGAGAATGCATAGCCAACAGGGATTTAATAACGGATTAACTAATAGAATAATTATTTATTTAACCTGCCATACGGATAATTTCACCCACATCTTTCACATCCTCAAGGTTCTTGATAAGTGATATCATCGTATCGATGCTTCGCTTTGAAAGCTTCACTCTTGAATGTGAAGCGCAGTCCCTGAACTTGTCGGATATCTCATCCATCGACATTGCGTTTTCCGGCGAACCCTTTCGATCATCCATACGTTTCGAATATACATTACCGTCTTTTGTTCGTATCTCGACTATCGCGGGTTCTACCTGCCTGCGTGTTAGTTCAGGAAGTATACACGCGTTTACCTTCTGTGCAATCTGAAGCACAGCAGGATCGTTTATGGCTTCAGGGGTAAAATCATCTATGCTGACCTTTCGTTTCACTATCGCCGTAGCGACAGTAAAGGGAATGCTGAATTGTGCATCCGGCACCGAACGGGGTTGCCGTTTTCTCTCAAGAGGCTCCAATAAATCACCGGCATTCTGTCCGGTACTGATAGTAATAGTATCGACGTTCTCCGGCCTGATATTATTCTCAATTGTAAGCGCCAGTGTCGCAAAAATGGGATTATGGGTATAACCGCAGCACGGATACGGCTTAAATCCGACGTTAACAACTTCGAATACTTCGCCCAGTCCGGAGGTCAATGCAAGCGGATCGTATTGTCCTCGAAGATATACATTATATATTCCATAGTCGCCTTCTATGCTATTCTGGATGCCGGTTATGCCTCTCTCTGCAAGTAGAGCAGACAGGACTCCTGCTTTCGAAGCAAATCCGGGCTGAATCCTTTTTGTTAAAACAGCGTCCTTAATGCTCTGGAAGTTACCGGCTGTTTGACTGTATGCAATTCCCAGGGCATTCACTATTTTCTCATTGTTGAGCCCCAATATCTTACCGGCAGAAGCCGCTGCCCCGAAGTACCCGAATATAGAAGTGTACACCCATCCCGATTCTCTTAACGACAGCCTGGTGGCAAGGCCCATCCGGCACATCAAATCTATCCCCAAGGCAACCGCTGTTATAAATTTCTTTCCATTCACATTACCTGTACGCTCGGCAATCGCGAACGATGCAGGTACGACCGAACATGCCGTGTGGACTATAGCCGGATCGTAACCATCATCGTAATCAAGAGCGTGGCTCATTGTTGCATTAACAAGAGCCGCATTAGCCGATGGTACTTTGCAGCCGAACCCGATAACAGTACTTTCTTTTTTCCCGCCCCACTCTTTTATTAAACCGGCAATTTCATTTACACCCAGCGCATTTCCGCCGGCGATTGCAGTACCTAATACATCCAAAATATCTTTCTTTGTTATCTCTATTGCTTCGACAGGTAAGTCATCATAGTTTGTCCGGTATATCGTATCAGCCAGTGTAAAAGACATATCCATTTTATTCACCCTGTATTTTTTATTGATCTGTTCTATTTTGGTACCTACACGGGTACTACACGCCCGGCTCAGCTGCTTGCGCCACCGGCGGTACAGCCGAAACAATGCGACCTGAAAAGGATCTGGCGCCGGGTTAGCGCTTCAAAGTCGCAATTAAAGACCGTTAACGGTTCGGGATCGGCAATCTGCAGGCCGAGCATCTGGTTGAAATCACAATCGTAAATTTTACCATCGTACCCTACGCTGATAAGATAACGACAGACAACTTCACTGGCCCCGTCAGCACTGAATTTCGCTAACAATGCATCCATATATTCATTAAGAGTTCCGGATTGTTGAAGTTGAGACCGGAACCGTTTTATAGGCATATTCGTCACTACATATAATTTATTAAATGTGAGATCATATTTTGATAACTCTTGCCGGAATTGCGCTTCAAGCTTTGCGCGATCCTCCAACGTTACAGGCCCGTTGGCATTATAGACCAGATTCAGGACGAGTCCGGTATCCTCTTTACCGTAACCGACTGTATTGAGCTTGCGTATACCTTCAACGCTTTTATCAAATACACCGGAGCCCCGGACACCATCCGTAAAATGCCGTGTATAGTGGGGTAATGATGCGAGTACCTCAACTTTATGTTGAGCAAAGAATTCGGGGAGATATTCTTTGCTCTCCCCGGTCTGAGGATTGCCGTCGAAAGTTACGGTGAGATTGTGTCGGACTATGACATGCTTCTTACGTTTCTTCGCCTCAACAACGAAATAGTCGAAGTGTGGATTAAGCTCCGGGGAACCGCCGGTAAGGTCCAGGTTTTTGCACGATTCATTCTGTTCCAGTATTTCCAGACAGCGGTCTATAGTAAAGAGATCCATCTGTTCGGTACTTGCGGGTGAGGCATCGACATGACAGTGAGCACAAACCTGATTACAAAGGTGAGTAATATTGACCCAGAGCGTCTCAATTGAAACAGGGGGAAGATGCAGTCCGTGTTCAGCGAGAGTTGCCTGAAAATCATATGGTTTCTTATCCTTTACAATATGGACCACTTTTATAAACGCTCCTTGATCGATTTTAAGTCCGTAGCTGTAAGAAATTCATCAAAGACAGACTGCCGGCATTTATTTGCCCGCGACCATTGATAAATATCTTCTTCGGTATCGATGTCCATGAGAGTCTGGATCTGGCCTACATTCAATCCGCTTCTATTGGAAGCAGCCAATGTCTGCCGGTATACATGTTCTGTACTCCAGGATATACCGCTAAACAGCTCATCATGTAATCTCTTCATGCCAAGAAGATAGTATCCACCGTCATAGCAAGGCCCGATAACGACATCACTTTTATCCAGGGCTTCAATAGATTTGTTCATAATATCTGCCGACAGGTCAGGTACGTCACTAGCTACCGCGATTACTTTTTGCATTTCTTCATTGAAAACACTGCCGAAGGCATTTTTTAATCGTTGTCCCAGGTCTTCTCCCTCCTGCACGACGATAGTGAATTCAGGACCTACCCAACGTCTGATTTCAGGCTCATCGGTTTGGTCGGTATAAAAAACATACTTTTTAACATCCTCGGGGAGACGCCTGATTTCGCTGAGAATTGCATCTGCACATAAACGGTAAAACCATGCCGCTTTATTTTTGCCCAGAGATTGCGCCAGACGTGTTTTTACTT
>CAZAIO010000167.1:0-3330 GCA_964485235.1 uncultured Dehalococcoidales bacterium | reverse complement strand
CGAGAGCCGCGGGCATTCCCGCAGGCCTGGGATTTGCAAAGATCAGGAATAACCTTCTTCCGCAGAAGACTGTGAGCGTGCTGGGCACCAATGTACTGCCGTTTCACGGCTATGCCGAGCTTTACCTGAACGGGAAATGGGTGAAAGCGACGCCTGCTTTCAATATCGAACTGTGCGAGAAAAACCGTATTATCCCCGTCGAGTTCGATGGTGAGCATGATGCCGTATTTCACCGCTTTAACCGGAACGGGAAGCTGCATATAGAATACCTCGAAGACCTTGGACGGCAGTACGATGACCTGCCGCTGGAAAAGCTTCACGAGGCGCAGATGAAAGCCTTCGGGAAGATCGATATCGACCCGCCGGAACATTGAACTTAGCCATGTTTTCAATAACCGGTTGCCGGTATCGCTTTTACAAGTACGTTGTGTAATTATATTCCTAAAGACTCACCGACAATTATTACGCGAGTTGCATATTGATCGGGGGCTTTAACGCTGGCATCCCATCCTTTAATAATAGTCAGATTTCTACATGCTCCACCATTGCAGTGCTGGCATGTACCCGTTACGAAACAGGGAAACTTCTGTATGTTAGTGGCGTCGTGTTTATCAACATGTCGCTTCATATTCATCGGAGCTGTCCATTGCTCGATTTTTTTAACTGCTTCATCAACATCTTGAACTATCTTGTTAAATCCGGAGACAACGATGGCTCTATTGGGACCGAATATCATACCTGCAACGCGGTTGCCGTTTCCATCCATATTGACGAGTTCGCCCTTTAAGGTAATTGCGTTAGTGCCGGTTACAAAAACGTTGGCTGTAAGAGCTTTGCGATACATAACAAATCGTTTAGCCCAAAGTGAATCATCCGTATCTGTTTTGGAACGGTTCACAAAGAATCCGTTAAATACTTTGTGATCTTTCTGTTGTTTTAACCAATCAAAAAAACCTATCTGGTGAAGAGTAACCGAGTCGCCGGTACCGATTGTTCCGCCCGGGGGGATCAGTGATAGTATTTTATCAAGAGCTTCTTTACGGTTATCAACATAATCTGCTTCAAATTGTACCCGTCTTAAAGCCTTTATCGCTCTTTGCGCAATATTCTCCGCAAACCATTTCATTTCCCTCGACATATCCTTTTCATCTGGCATTAAAATCTAACCTCCAATAATTACATGTTTAACTTGTTGAATAATATGGCATCATTGTTACAGGGTTGTGGCTCAAGCCGATAAACTGCCATGTTCCGGATAAGATAGTATTTACGAAATTGTGTTTCAATTGCCGGACTGGAGTCGAAGCTATTTTAGCAGTCAAATAATATATTATCAATAAAATATTAATTAATTGACGTAATATCCGGCACGTCGATTATGAAATAGAGAAATCTTATAAAAACATTTCAGCGCTATATTTTTATAAGGATTTCAATATTCAAGTCCTGTAGCAAGAGCATGGGGTGCGGATAGCTCCTGTAATCCTGCACTGAAATAACCGGCGTAATAATCCTCTATTGAATGATCAATCATGCTAAGGCTGTTTTATAGACTATGTTTTATGTTCACGATAATGTGAGAACTCTGCAGAATGAAATCCCTCATACTGATTCTCAGCTAAAATCGGTTTATAAAGCTAACCTCTGCTTTATAATGTGTGCCGGCTTCAAGGCGAGCAGGCTCATTATGCCTGCTATCAATATACAGATAACGGCAAGCCAGGCAAATCGATAGCTACCTGATATATCATAAATCCAGCCAACCATGGGAGCACCTAATAACCAGCCCAGCATCGTGATGCCCAGTGAAAAGCCGAGTATTGTGCCCAAATTTGCTCTGTCAAAATATCCACGTAGTAAAACCGGATGGATAATCACTGATCCCCCATATCCAATGCCAAAAAGAACAATGGATGGTACAAGTAGACCTATTCCCCGGATAGCGACGAGTTCAAGAAAGATTACAGATGAACACATCAGGATAAAACAAATAAGTGCCACTGTTTTTTTTCTGAATTTATCACCGGCCCACCCGAGACCAAGACGGCCCACAACACTCATTATCGGTATGAGCCCTGCAAAATAGCTGGAGGTAGACCTGTTAATGTTGACCGTGCTGCAGAATGGCATAAAGTGGGTTAGTACTGCAGATATTGCCAGTACATTGGTCATAAATGCCAGCGAGATAAGCCAGAAGCCGCTGCTTTTCACCGCCTGTTTTGCTCCTATATTGACCTCTGTGCTTCTCATGGAAGTCTCACCTTTTACATGAATAGCGTCTGCCTTATTAGCTCCATCCGGTAAATACCCGTATTGTTCAGGCTTATGCCGGACTATAAACGACAGTGGTAGAATAAACACCAATGCACCTGCTCCGAATACTAACGCCGATATTCGCCATCCATAGGTATCGATGAGCCGGGTTACTACCGGTATTAAGAACCCGGCAATAACGACCCCGCTCGCTGCGATGCCGGTAGCAAGAGAAACTTTTCGGCGGAACCAGTATCCGACCACTGTCATCGGTAAAACCCCGGAAAGAGTACTCATACCTGCGGATATAACGATGAAGCATCCATAGAACTGCCAGAGTAGGTTCACGCGGCTTAAAAGCATCGACGCAAGAGCGAATAAAATGGCGCCGGTAAAAAGGAGCTTTCTCGGGCCCCAGCGGTCGATAAGTAACCCGACAACCGGTGCTAAAAAACCGGCCTCGACACCGCGTATTGAAGCAGCGAAGGATACCTGTACGTAGCTCCAGTTAAACTCATTAACTAAAGGTTCCATAAATGCCGTGAAGCCAAGGCCGATTGTTCCGGTAATATATGCCTGAATCAAGAGGAGCGCACAGACAATCCACCAACCATAAAAAATGCGCGATTTTTTCAAAGATATGTCTTTCAGATACAGGGTGTATTCGAATATTTATGAACATATTACAGCAAGTCAATCTGAAAAACAAAGAACAGGTTGATTGTGAGTCCGGCAAATATATGCGTGCTAGCGGCAAATAAGGGGAGATCATATATAATATTGTGCTGTAGTTTATACCATTGGTATTGTCTTGCAGGCTCTTCAATAGCTTACCGTGAAATCGTTAGTCTATTGTGAATCGATGCATGGCTGGCCCGCATCGTCATTGTTTAAATTTGCGATAATAACGGTATCCTTTATTACCGGTTTATACACCTGTTTTCACTTTTACAACAGGTGTATATTGGCTTATAATTGAGAGCGTCCTTTAAAACGCTGCAATGATGCAGGCATCATCGTGAGCCCCTGTAGCTCAGAGGATAGAGCAGCGGTTTCCTAAACCGCGTGTCGGGCGTT
>CAZAIO010000166.1:0-3558 GCA_964485235.1 uncultured Dehalococcoidales bacterium | reverse complement strand
CTGCAGAAAATAGAAGCGCTGGACAAGCCGGGAAGCACTGTGATGTTCTTCCTGGGCCGCGGGCCTGCCAACGGCGGCCCACTCGGCAAAGGCTGTACAATTGTTGAGCTTATTTCCAGCGACCCGAAGAAAAAGGAATACAATATTTACACTGCCGATGTGATCGGGACGCAACCTGTTGACAAAGGTGATAAGTTGTTCCACTCCAATAAAGAAAAACAGATCGTTAAATGGATAAAGGAAGCACACCACAAGCGTATATACTAGTGTTCTTTGTGTACCGGCGCAGGTATTTGTAATACAGACAGCACTATAAAAAAACTGCGTAATATACCGGCCCGTTTTCCGGTTATAAATTTACGGGTGGGGCTTTTATATTTTATAGCCCCACCTGGCAGTTCTGTGTTTGCGTTTATAACAGGCATGGATAATAATTATCAACATGTTGAATAACGAAGAATACACCTCATATTGCGGGCTCTATTGTGCGGACTGTATTCCATCGGACAGCAGCCTCTTTGCGGCTGCCGAAACATTGCGCGACCGTCTGAAAGATCGCAAATTCGAAGAATATGCAAAGCTCAAGTCATCCTCGAACAAAGCTTTTAAACACTATGCCGAATTCAGTGCACTACTGCAGGAAATTATTGACCTTCAATGCAGTTCCCCCTGCCGGCTTGGCGGAGGAAAAGCCGTTTGTCCCGTCAGGGACTGCGCTCAAAAGAAAGACCTCCGTGGATGCTGGGAATGTGATAACAGGTCTGATTGTGAATTGCTTGCTCCTCTCAGGCAGTTTCATCCGAACCTGGACTATCATCTTACCCTTATCTCACAACTTGGCGAAAATAACTGGAGCGCCGAACGAAAAGGGCACTACTTCTGGGAATGAATGAGGGCGATACCGTTTATTAATAATCGAAATCAGCCTGACAGCTTCTTCATTTATAATGAAATCCGGTAAACTAACCTTCCTGTAAACCTGCAAAAATAATGGTTCATCTGTCATTATTATTTACTCATGTTATATTTTTCATGATATAATATTCATTCTATAAACACTGTTAGATATTACCGTATGTAAAAGGAATAAAGCCATCATGATAGCTATCACGCACGCCACAAAAAATATACGCATTACAAGCATCGATGAAAACATGTTCAGCGGTAAATATTTCAATCGCTGTATGGACAATGCATCCTGCCTGGATTGCTGTTGCAGCTTCGGATGCCCGGTAGATATAGCAGAAGCCGCCAGAATACTCTCATATAAAGACGAACTGGAGCAAAGGTTGGGAATTCCTTCATACGACTGGTTTGAACATGATATAGAACAGAGAACGGAATTCCCTTCCGGCATAATATTAAAAACCGGAGTGAAGGATAATAAGTGCATATTCCATGACAATAAAGAAAGAGGCTGTCATCTGCACCGGCTGGCACTTGAGAAAGGTCTCGATCCGCATCTTCTTAAACCAATGATTTGCTTTCTCTTTCCGCTCACATGGGACGGCACCTACCTTCATGTAAGTGAATTTCTGGACGAATTGCCGTGTAAAGGAATGGGAATACCTATATTTGAAGCGCAGGGCAACGAGCTCCTCATATATATGGGGGATGAGTTCTATAAAGAAATGATGACGCTAAAAGAACAGATATTGCTTCATAAAAAGGAACCGGATACGGGCAGTAATTTCATACTATGACATTACCGATACCCCGGAATATCTGTACCCCTTAGAGTACGAACATAATGATATCGTTAATCACCCTCGCAGTCGTATTTCTATTGATCGCTGTCAGGCAAATAGGCAATATAAGACTCTCCATATGGCAAATAATGCTGCTCGGTGCATGTATCGTACTCATCACCGGACAGATATCACCTTTACAGGCGATCAAGTCCATCAATATCGATGTAATTCTCTTCCTTTTCGGCGTATTTATTATCGGACAGGCTCTTGTTCAGAGCGGCTATCTTTCACACATCTCCTTTCACGTTTTCGGAAGAGCAAAGTCCCTGAATAAACTGGTGCTCTATATCTTATTCGGAATGGGTATCCTCTCGGCGTTTTTAATGAATGATACGCTTGCTATAATCGGTACTCCCCTCATGCTGTCTATCGCCGGGAAAAACGAAATAAAACCTAACATTCTTTTACTTACGCTGGCATTTGCAGTGACTACCGGTAGTGTAATGAGCCCGATAGGAAATCCGCAAAACTTGTTGATCGCAATTCACGGCGGTCTTTCTAGTCCATTTATTACTTTTACAAAATATCTTTTTCTGCCTACCATGATAAATCTGTTTCTGGTGTACCTGTTGCTCCGGCTGTTTTACAGGAAATCTTTTCACGGTCCGCCCATTATCGACTCGTATGAATATATAACGGATATAAAGCTTGCGAATCTTTCGCGGTCCTCCCTGGCCTTACTTATCCTGCTTATATTTTTAAAAATAGGAATTGTATCTGCCGGATTGGAAATCGATTTTCGTCTCACTTATATAGCGCTGATCTCGGCACTGCCTGTTATCTTACTAAGTCCAAAGAGGTGGCATATTATCCGGAAAATAGACTGGTACACACTGATCTTCTTTGCTTCGATGTTCGTTCTCATGCAAAGTGTGTGGGACTCATCATTATTCCAGACTATAATCACATCGGCAAAGTTAAACCTGTCATCTCTGAGCATTATATTGTGCTCAAGTGTTGTAATGAGTCAGTTCATTTCCAATGTACCATTCGTCGCATTATATCTTCCCGTGTTACTTGAAACCGGCGCCTCGACCGGACAGATAATGGCACTGGCAGCGGGCAGTACCATTGCAGGCAATCTCACCTTACTCGGCGCAGCCAGCAATGTGATAATAATCCAGAATGCTGAAAATCAAAACGGGACTGCTCTTACTTTCTTTGAATTCGTCAAAGTCGGCATACCGCTTACTCTGGTCAATATAACGGTATACCGGTTTTTCCTGTCTTTTTAGAATGCATGAATTACCCGACTTAATGTGGTTGATAATTTAATTGCAATCAAGTATAATCACATTATACAATAATGTTAATTGCAAATTTATTTCAATGTGATTGAAAGCAATCCACGAACTCCATCACTATCCGACACCATGCAGGACGGCTTGATATTTTGAAGGCACACCACCAAATACAGCAGCTTAAGAAAGGATAAAAAATGGCATTAGAGCATACTATCGAATCAGACGTTCTCGTTATCGGGGGAGGAATGGCCGGGTTTTTTGCGGCTATCAAAGCAAGTGAGAAAGGGTATACGGTAACTCTTGTGGACAAAGCATATGCCGGAAAGTCTGGTGCAAGCGCCTACGCCGGTATGGGTTATATAGTATATAACCCGGACTGGGGAATAGACCTGAACGCTTTTCTGAATGCGATGTATGTAAAAGGTGAGTATCTCAATGACCATGACTGGGCTGAGATCATCCTGAAAGATTCATACACAACATACCTTGACCTCGCTTCATGGGGAGTAGAATTTCCTATAGAAAATGTAGATAATACGCCAAACGATAAATATTTTTTACCA
>CAZAIO010000165.1:0-3573 GCA_964485235.1 uncultured Dehalococcoidales bacterium | reverse complement strand
GGAGATGTTAAAACAGGTCTACGTGCTGCGGCGTATCGTGGGGATGCTCTCTGATGACTCTTCGAATAGCTCCGATGCAACCGAGAGGCTCATCGACCGCCTGGCGAAAACACAGAACAACGCGGAGTTCCTGGCGAACCTGGCAAAAGATATGTCAAAATAACGTGATATTCACGTATCGGGTCTCCTCCATCGGGATAGCGAGCATGATTTTTAACGTAATTCGGTTGTATATGTGTTAACCTATAATCATTTTATACGTTTTATGTTATGATAACTAAAAATATCCTGATGGAGGCAATGATGAAGATCAGAGCCTTAGCAACGGTGTTCACGCTTGCCGTGTTCGCTCTGAGCTTTATACCGGTTCCGGTTTTTGCACTAACTCTTACAATAACTCCGGTGGAAGGTCCTGTAGGCACCGAGGTGACCATACAGGGATTGAACCTGTACGGGAGCGGTGACTACGCGCTTTACTGGGGTGATTCCAAACAGCCTTTTAAACAGGGTGAAGAAGACGCAACGAACCTGGTTACGTTTACTGTCCCTCAGGCTGCACGGGGTGAGCATGCGGTTATTTTGAAGATTGAGGGGAAAACGTTCGAGACTGAATTCAAGGTGCTCCCCGCCATCAGCGCCGATATTGATTCAGGTCCGGTAGGGGCTCAGGTGGTGGTCCGGGGTACCGGTTTCAACGTCAATGAGAACGATATTACAGTAGATTTCGATCAAATAGAACTGGCTACGGGTGTCGTTGCGGATAAGTATGGAAACTGGGAAAGTATCTGTGAAATCCCGGCAAGTCCTTCAGGGGGGCATTCGATTATTGCCTATGGTACGACTCCCGTAGAAGAAGTGCAGAACCTGGTCTTTAATGTCGTTCCTACGATAAAGATCACTCCGGGTTCCGGGGGAGTAGGTACGATGATCTCGATAGCGGGTACTGGTTTCGGCGATGCGGAGACGGGCATCGTGGTAACGTATGACGGTATCCTGGTGAAGACGGCAATTTCATCTGATACGAATGGCTCGTGGAATTCCAGTTTTTACGCTCCTTCGTCGGCGAAAGGGAAACACAGTATCGATTCATACGGGGCGATAACCAATCCTGAGGATGTGGCTAATGCGACCTATACCATATCTCCCGGAATGAGGCTTGAAATGGTATCGGGTAATCTGGGCGATACCATACACACCGGAGATACTATATGGGTGAACGGTATCGGGTTCGAAGAGAACGAGACGGGCATAGGGGTGGTATTCGACGGTACTCTTGTCGCCAGCGGGATCGTCGCCGACGCAAAGGGTTCGTGGGCGGTCCAGATGAATGTACCGCTCGGCGTTGCCGGCAAACATATCATTGATGCATCGGGAATTACAACGAGCTCGGGCGATGTCCCCGATGCTGTGCTGGTACTTTCACCGCATATCGCGGTAGAACCCGATCAGGGTGAAATAGGCGCGCAGGTTGTAGTAAGCGGTACTGCGTTCGGCGCAAGCCAGACGCTGACCATTAGCTACGATGGAAACCTGGTTGCCGCAGATACTAAAACCGATGCGAAGGGGAGCTTTACCGCGAATTTCATCATACCGCAAACAGATTCCGGTGATCATGCGATTACCGTCACCGATGCACAGGCGACTGTTGCTTCTACCAGCTTTACCGTAGAGTCGTCTCCTCCTCCGATACCCGAACTGCTTCTGCCGAAAGCGGGCAGTCGTACCGGATTTATTGGAAAGACGACGCTGGAGTTTGATTGGAGCGATGTTCAGGACCCGAGCGGGGTAACATATGTACTGGAAGTGGGTGAAAACGCGGATTTCACGGTAACGGTATTCCGTAAAAGCGGGCTGACCGAGTCTCATTACATACTGACTGAAGATGAGGCATTTGAGAGAGGGACATATTACTGGAGGGTGAAAGCAGTAGACGGTGCCGGGAATGAAAGCAACTGGTCAACGGGGCAGATTTTCTACATCGGAGTAATGGAATGGTGGCATCTCATTACCATCATTTTCGGCGGTATATTGCTGCTCCTTATTATTGTGCGAACGGCAATAATGACCATTCGCCGTAGAATGAAATAAAGATTACTTGACAAAAGGAAACGCATAACTATAATATAGGTCAACGTACAAACGTAATCAAACGGGAAAGCGAGGAATTGTATGAAGTTAATGGTAATTGGGCTTGGGCAGTGTGGGTCCAGAATAGCTGATGAGTTTGTCCGTCTCAACAAAATAGCCGAGCAACAGCGGCACACCAATGTGATTACCGGTGCGTTCGCTGTGAATACAGACCAGGCCGATCTCACTGGTCTGAGCCATATCAGCTCAGATTATATGCACAGAATTCTTATCGGAGGGCGAAAGACCTGGGGGCACGGCGTTGGTAAAGTAAATGAGATGGGCGCCGAACTGGCAAGAGAAGATGGCGATAAGGTGATCGATGCAATCAGAACGGCTCCATTATTCTATCAAACACATGCCTTTTTGCTCTGTGCAGGTGCTGCAGGAGGTACCGGCTCCGGTGCAATATCGATTATCGCACAGATGCTCAAGGAGCGTTACCTGGGCAAACCTGTCTATGCGCTCGTTGTTTTGCCTTTCGAACATGAAGAGGTCGCGGAATTGCGGAGCGTCTATAATACTGCTGTCTGTCTGAAATCGGTCCATACTGTTGCAGACGGCATTTTCCTGGCCGACAACCAGCGATATGTACGCAAAGATGCGAGTATGGCTACAAACCTGGGAAGAATCAACAGCCAGATTGTAATGCCGTTCTATGACCTGCTCTGCGCCGGTGAGATTACAAGATATAAGCATGTAGGTGCCAAAACACTGGATGCCGGTGATATTATTCAGTCTATCGATGGCTGGACGGCACTTGGTGTAGGCAGTGCTCAAATACCGCGTGGATTCCGCTTTCCCTGGGAATTAAAGAGGATCACGTTCAGGGAAAAGAGCAGCGAAACACTGCGTGCCATGCAGGCTATGGATGCGGCATTGAGCGAGCTCTCGATTTCTTGCAGTCCCGAAGATGCGGGTAGGGCGCTCTATTTGCTCGCAGCTCCGGAAAAAGAAATGAGCATGGACATTGCCAAAGGGCTGGGAGATTACCTGCGTGAACTGGCTGAGAATGCGGTCATCCGGGCAGGCGACTTCCCGAGAGAAAAAGGTGCAGTGGATGTTACCATTATGTTCTCGCAGCTCGCATTCGTCCAGAAAATACGTGATTATTACGACAGGGCTTCGGCATTCGCCCATACCCAGAAAGACAGACTGCGGGAGACTTCCGGCAGACTGCGCGATATGGAAGACGCCGGCAGAGAACTGCCAAGCCTTATCTAGGCGCAATCACAGACTTTGTTACAATAGCAATAAAAGGGAGGGTTCATACCCTCCCTTTATGTTTATAACCCGGTTTTATTATTACAAAAGATTTTGCATTCGATACGATACTCGTTGTATTTGCAGGGGCAACCGGCCGGTCGCCCCTGCGACATCATTAACAAAGAAAGACCTTTTTTCCTTGAGGCGGTTCATAAACCGCAAGCCTCGTAAGGGGGTATC
>CAZAIO010000164.1:0-3734 GCA_964485235.1 uncultured Dehalococcoidales bacterium | reverse complement strand
TTGAAAGCACCGGGTAGACTAGTTAAGAAATATTGGAATGGCGGCTCTATTCCCGGACAATATGTAACAGGTTGTCGTCGCAGGTTGATATTCTCTCCAGCCCTGTTTCTGTTACTAAATAATCATCTTCGACACAGTAACCGCAGTACGCAGTTCCTATGTCGAAGATGAAGAATGAATGACCTGCTCGAATATCTAGAGCGACTGAAAAACCGGATTTCCTCTACCTGTGATTATCCTGGTTGCAACGTTTCCTCATACGCCGTGGCAAGGTCTTGTTTCTTTAATAGAACAGTGCCGTTATTTATTTCATAGGATATGGCTGCTTTTGGATAATCAACACATGCGCCCTTTATGCCGGCTCCGGTTTTTGCTTCGAACGTCGTTGCACATCTATCACATACCAGAACATCGTCATCTAAAGAAAAACCCGTAGACCGGCAGGGAGGACATACATTCGCCCTCACATATAGTTCCCCGTCCAGGGTATATGCCATGAAATTCATAGTTTCCACTTTAAAATGAACGTTCCAGTTTTCATTGATAGCACTGAGCGGAATAATGAATATATCGCCATCTGCCTGCGGCTCGATCCATATTGCTTTAATCGGGCCGGATGGTTTAGTAGCGGTTTGTGGTGTCAACTGCTCATCCGGAAGTTCAGTTGTTGAACTAGCCGGTGCAGTATCAGTTTGAGTGTTTGTCTGTGGAACCGGTTGCTCTATCTGTTGTGGAGCTGCGCAACCGGCTACAACAGCGATCAATGTTATCATGAGTATTACAATCCAAATGCTTTTTCCCATTTTAAAAGTCCTCCTGTTTTAAACATCTATTTTTCTGATAATGCCTTTATCCCTTTGAAGGTATTACACAGTGTCTTTTTACCTGATCTATGACATCGGAAATACGCCCATCCTGCAAAACGATAATCTTTCGGGCATAGCCGGCTATAGCCGGGTCGTGCGTTACCATGATGATACTTTGCCCTTCGGTATTGAGTAGCTTGAAGATCTCAAGTATTTCTCTGCCTGTTTTTTGGTCCATATTTCCGGTTGGCTCATCGGCCAGAATAAATAACGGATGAGCAACCAGGGCTCTTGCGATTGCCACTCTCTGTTGTTCTCCGCCGCTTAACTGGGCGGATTTATGATTTATCCTTTTTTCGAGTCCTACCCTTTGCAGTAGTTTCAATGCCTCTTTTTCATCCCTGTTGTCCCGATAAAAAATTAAGGGGAGAAGCACATTTTCCAGGGCACTTAGTGATGGTATAAGATGATATTGCTGGAATATATAGGCAATTTTTCCTCTCCTGATGTCGACCAGTGTATTTTCATCCATGGTGTCTATACGTTCATTATCGAGATATATTTCACCGCACGAGATACGATCAAGACCGCCAATCACGTTGAGAAGTGTGGATTTGCCGCTTCCCGATGGTCCCATAATTGCGATAAAATCGCCCTGTTCCACAGTGAAGGAGATCGTGTCAAGTGCGGTTATTCTGGCTGTACCCTCACCGTAAATCTTGGTTACGTTTTTAATTTCCAGCATAGTATTTACTTTTCTCCTTGCAGATTTATCGATTTATAATGACCTGAACAGGTCGGCAACCTTGACTCTTGTTGCCTGGAATGCAGGATATAGTGTGGCGATTATTGCAAGCACCACGGCTAGAGCCAGTGATAACGGGAAATAGAGCGGTACATAGGAAATAACCGTACCGTTGAATAGAATAGGACCTATTGCATATGCCAATAAAGTTCCTGCAAAATATCCAAAGATACCGCCCATAAGGCCGATTATGATAGCTTCATACATGAAAATTTTTATTATCTGATTGCGTGAAGCGCCCACTGCTCTCATGATTCCTATGTCTTTTACTCTTTCATGAACAGTGGTCATCATCGTATTGATCACGCCGAACAGTCCGACGAGGAGTGTAATTCCTGCCAATGCCATCATGAAGTGGTTCATCTTCTCAATCATACCCATCTCGGAGGCGGCTACCTGTTTCACTGCAACTGCACGTATACCGGTGATATTTTGATTAATTTCATCTGCAATCATCTCCACGGGACATGCATTACACAATGCCCTTATATCGATCGATGAGATAAGCCCTGTTTTTCCGAAAATGCTTTGAAGAGTCTCCAACGGAATAAATACCTGGTAGTCGTCACTTGCTCCGGTCTCTTCCAGGATGCCGGTAACGGAAAGTAGTTTCCCGTTTAACGTAATTGTATCGCCTGTATGAAGTTTCAGGATATCGGCTGCGATCGCACCGGCCAGCGCTTCATCTGTTCCTTCAAGATATTTTCCTTCTTTAATTCGCCACCATGTTTTCACATTTATCTCTTCCTGCGGCTCTATACCGACAACCATCATTGATATACCCACTACTTCAGTAGTGACATAGAGTTTTGGCGCTATGGTGGCAATATTACCTTCATCTTCTATTTTTAGCTCTTTTCTGATACTGTCGTCCGCAATTTGTCTGATATAAGGTATTTTCTCACTCGATATATAGTTCTCTCCTATAGTCAAAGTCCCCATACTAATGTCTCCCAACTTCATGTCCAGGTTGCTAATTGCGGGGACAATGGAGAGATTCGGCCCATATTTTTCCAGTTGACTGTATATTCTGGCTTCACCGGCGAGAGCAATAGTTAATATTCCGACAACGGTCATAGTGCCTATGACTATGCCGAGTGTAGCGTACAGCACTCTCTTTTTCCGGCGTATAATATCTTTGGCAACCAGACTATATATCTTCATTCGTTCAGCCTCCTGTCATTGTTGAGCGAAAATTGCCGTAAAGAAAAAAATATTAAAGGGCAATAATTCGCCTCCATTGCATCATGGTTCTCCGGTCATAAATACGTCTTGAAAAGCAATTGCTTTACTCTCATCACTGGCTTTTGACAGAGTTGTTTCATTAATAGTATACTAACCTTATCAAAATAGTCAACAATGAAGGTGGTGATATGAAAATATCTACGAAAGGCCGATATGGGACAAGGACGCTGGTTGATCTGGCACTCCATGAAGGAGAGGGCCCAGTACAATTGAAAGATGTTGCCGAACGGCAGCAAATATCGCTCCAGTATCTTGAGCATCTTGTTGGACCTCTGATCGCTGCCGGAATTATAAGAAGTATACGTGGTGCCCGGGGAGGCGTGTTGTTGAGGAAACAGCCTGAGGAGATAAAGTTAAGTGAAATTGTCAATGCACTTGAAGGGTCTCTTTGTGTGGTCGATTGCCTGAATAGCCCTGAATCGTGTCCCCGTTATGAATTATGCGCTGTACGTGAAATATGGCTTGAGCTGAAGGATGCGATGAACGGTATTCTGGAGTCAACGACATTACAGGACCTGGCGGATCGGCAAAAAAAGAAGGTGAAACCGAGCGAACCGATGTATTATATATAAAGATAGACCATCTGCATGAAATGGAAGGTGTGGTGGATGATACTGATATGAAGCGCCGGTCGCCCGGAAGTAAAGGCAAACAAAATAACTGACAGCTATACAGTCATGCAAATTACCGGCGGGTGGGCAGTGAAATAGAGGTACCCTGTGAATGTGCGTGTGACGGGAAAAGGGAGATTATGGTCTATGGCGATATGGAGACAGATCATATGAAGGAGAAAAAAATTAAAAATAAATTGAGGCTTTGCCCTATTTCACATCGAGATTGCAGACAATGTGCTATCTACCGGGGAAAGCACGTTTATC
>CAZAIO010000163.1:0-3896 GCA_964485235.1 uncultured Dehalococcoidales bacterium | reverse complement strand
AATCCAGAGGCTGTACCGGGTGCCTTCAGCAAGGCCCATACCTTTCACATAAACGATATCTCCCGGATAAAACGAGTCCTGTATATTTCCCGCAGCATCGCAGGAGATGAACCCGGGCTTAAAAATATCTATATTGCTTACTGTCTGTACAGAGAGGCCGCTGCTCGAAGGCCAGAAGGAACCATCGTAGTAATAATGCCAGCGGGACCCGGGCAATGTCTCATGCATATCCCAGTTGCCGAAGACATATTTTCCTTCTCCGTTTTGAGTCCCGGCGAAGAAGACCAGGCGCATGCCGCTATCATAATCCGGCACAAAACCGCCGAACGTCTCGTTATACCAGCAAATCACCATTCTGCCCTGCTCCGGCTCGGGTTGATACACATCCTCAAAATCAAACGTTTTTGAGAAGTTATCAGCCGCTCTTACCCTGATCGTATCGCCAGTGGAAGCGCCGCCGACAAGCTCGCAAAGGTCTTTCACTTCAGTTCCGATAGCAGCACCGTAGTCACGACTGTCAATATTCAGGACCTCTTCAGGGTCCCACATATTGTCATGGTCGAAAGTCGGGCCCTGGTGATAATAATGCGTCGCACCGTCACCATATACGGGCAGATTCTCCGCCATCCATATATAGTCCACTGTTTCCTGTGACAAGATATTTCCATATGGGTCATAAACGGTGACGGTAACCGACGTTGTCGGACCTGTTGCCAGTACAGGGGATATGTAGTTCAACGATGCAGCCGATAATAGCCCCATTACAATCAGGAACAATACTATTCGTTTAAACAATTGTTTCATGGATATTATGTTTCTTTGGAGGGGATGCCTCCGATAGCATCCCCTCCGGAAATAAACTCTATTATGTGTTATTAACTATTACCGGCCGCTATATGACAGGCTATTGATACGCATATCAATAGTTTCTTCGCCCAGCAATTCGCCTATCATCAATTCAACACTGACACCGTCATAGCTATCGACAGCACTTGCATCTACATCGATAATGCTCACGCTCCATGTACCTCTGTCGAAGTCCAGCCACATATCGATCTTCGGTCGCCCGTGCTGATTCGTTGTATAGTGGTACTTTTCATAACGCGTGGGATGACCCCACCATCCCCATCCCCACTTACTTCGCCTACCGGCCGCCTTAAAACTTCCGGCTGGAATGGAAATAACCACACCGTCGATATTCAACATGACATCATCGGTATCAAGATCGCATGAAACACCTTCCGGCAGACCAAATGTACCGTCGGCAATTATCGTGTCCTCTCTGCGAGGCTGGTGGGATGTGAAATTAATTGTCATGTGTTCAACGGTGAAGTCCATGGGAGTAAAAGGCCTCAGCAGCTCTATTCCGGCTATCTGCGCTACCTGTTGGCCTCCGGAGACATCCGAACCGACAAGCCGTAAGGGGAACATATTATCGGGGAGCGATTCGCCGTTCAGCTTATTGGCGACGATCATATTGCTGTTTCTGGCTACCAGAACGCTGTCGAATTCCTTGTTATAGCCGTCTGTAGCAATGACTTTTACAGTATAGCCCTCCGCTGCCAGATCATCGTTAAATGCCTGATCTGAATGCTGGTCATCATCATCGACAAACCCGCACAGGAACCAGAGCGGCATACCGGACCATACGTTCCCATCATTATCGGTATACGTTACTTTATGATTGGCACCGAACTGACAGGCCAGCGCCTGTTCGAAATAGGTCCTGCTTATATCACAGGTCATACCGCCGATATCGGTACCGTCAAGCTCCAGTGTCCATATTGGTTCCGGAATCGATTGTATTTCGATAGTGGTAATCCATTTCCCTGAGAGACCGGCACAGGAAGGATACATGGTATGAGTGCCGGAGTCATAGTAGTAATGCCAGAAATTAACCGGAAGCGTCTGGTTCATATCCCACTGACCGTAGACATGGTCTCCGTCCGGTGCAAAGAACAAACGCATTCCATCTGAATAGTTGGGGATATAATTTCCGTCAGCCCACCATGCCAGTATTGCGTCACCCTGACGCTCCTGCACTGCAGCATTAGTGTAAATTGATGAGTAGGGAAGTATAGTCTCATAGCCGTCACTGGCGATAAATTTGATCTCGGTATCGACACCCATACCGCCTACAAGGTCGCAGAGGTCCCTGACCCTTGTCCCTTTTACGGCATTTTGAATCTTGAACCCGCCGGGATATGTCTCTGCCTCATCCCACAGGTCATCCGGGTTATTGGTAATGCCTTCGAACTTGTATACAGTAGTCCCATCGCCGATTACGTCGAGGTTGTCCTTCATCCACAGGTAATCGACAGTAGTTTCATTAAGAATGGTAGTGCGGTCTACGTCATATTTGATTATATGAAGTTCCGGCGTGGGCTGGACTGTTCCGAAATCTGTAAGTTCAATCTCGACGATATTGCCGACACTGGAGCCGGAAAGGCTGCCATCATCTCTGGTAAGGCCTGCACCGACTAGCCGGAGCGGCCATGAGTCAAAAAGGTCCTCGCCATTGAGCTTGTTCGCAATAATGTAATCGCTGCTCCAGGAAATATCCGTACTATCAAAGTCTTTTGCATAGCCGTCACCGGCTTTTACTACAACTGTATAGCCTGCTGTTGCCTGGCTGGCATCGAAATCATGCGGTACCCGGTCGTCGACCCAACCGGCAAGGAACCAGAGCGGAATACCCGACCAGACATTGCCATCGATATCGGTCCAGGTTACCTCATGTCCCGATGTCGGACATGCTAAAGCTTCCTCAAATTCGCTCTGCGAAATCACATCGCTGATCTTTCCTTTGAGTGCAAGATTCCAGCTTCCCGGAACTGCCTCCGGCGTCTGAAGCTCCGGAATTTCAATCTTCATGATGTTGCCGACTGCGGAGCCTCCGAGCGAGCCGTCCGTTTTGGTAACACCAGGTCCAACCAGGCGGAGCGGCCATTTATCGGTGAGAGGTTCGCCATTGAACTCATTCGCTACAATGTAGTTGTCACTTCGCGCAACATCTGTGCTTGCAAATGTTTTGTTATAACCGTCTTCCGCAAAGACAATAGCGGAGTATCCTGATGCTGCAACAGCGTCATTGAACGTCCAGTGACTGTCTGTCTCTATATCATCTACCACCCCGAGGAGCACCCATAAAGGCACGCCCGACCATACATCACCATTGATATCGGTCCATTCCCTGTAATGCCCTGAAGCCGTACAGGCAAGACCTTCCTCGAACTCCGACTGGGTGATAACATCGCTTACATCACCTATAAGTGCCAGCGTCCAGCCTTCCTGGGGTTCCGGAAGTCCGGTCAATTCAATTCGTACAATATTTCCGACCTGCTGTCCACCGGTTACTGCAGACCCTTTAAGATGAAGCGGCCAGCAGGGTTTTTCCGACTCTGTAAGCAATGGAAGAGGTTCACCATTAAGCGTATTGGCAACAATGTACCCGTCATTGCGGGCAATCAATGCACTGTCGAGGGTCGTTGACCAGCCGTCACCGGCAATTACATTTACCTCATAATTTTGAGCGGCAAGGTCATCATTGAAATTATAGTGGTACGGTCCCACATCAGGATCGTCATCGACAATACCTACCAGGAACCATAGAGGTACGCCGCCCCATTCATTTCCGTCACCATCTGTCCAGAACACCTGATGACCGGACGACGGACATGCGAGGCCCTGTTCGAAAAAGTCCTTTGTTATCGTAGTTTCGCTTGCACCTGAAAGTTCCAGTGTCCAATCAGTGGGAGCAACACCTGTCGATGCGACGGTCTTTACCGCTGCGGTCGCCGCTGCGATTACGGAAGCAAGGTCTGCAGGATCGGCGATGCCCCCGGCATAGTAGAACTCTACTTTATCGCCGTCCGCAAGCTCCATCACGTTCAGCC
>CAZAIO010000162.1:0-4108 GCA_964485235.1 uncultured Dehalococcoidales bacterium | reverse complement strand
GTATTTCCCTCGCAAAATCGGGACCGGGCGTGATAAAGCCCGAATGGGTAAAGAGTATGGCGAAGGACGCGGTGCTTTTTGCCTGTGCCAATCCTGTACCTGAGATCTGGCCGTGGGAGGCAAAAGAGGCGGGTGCAAAGGTGGTCGCAACAGGAAGGTCTGATTTCCCCAACCAGGTGAACAACTCGATAGGTTTTCCCGCCATATTCCGCGGCACACTGGACGTAAGGGCACAGACCATTACGGACGAGATGTGCCTGGCTGCTGCGTACGAGCTGGCGAAATGCGCTGAGGATAGAGGGATCCACGAGGATAATATCGCTCCGACGATGCAGGAATGGGAAGTATTCGTGCGTGAGGCGGTTGCGGTAGGTATGAAAGCGCAGGAGCAGGGAGTTGCCCGTATAAAGATAAGCAGGGAGGAGTTAACGGCGCAGGTTGAAACGATGATAAGAAGCGCACGGGAAACAACCGCATTGCTCATGAAAGAGGGTATTATCCCGCTTCCTCCCGAATAGTTTCCGCAATTTCAGTATATAAGGAGAGCACGCGAAGGTGAGGAACATCGATGCCCGGGAAATAACCGAAACGGTGAGCCGGTTATGCCGTGAGGCAAACATATATCTTCCGGACGATGTGCTCAATGCGCTTAAAAATGCATATAATGAGGAAGAGTCCCCGATTGGACGGGATATGCTGGGACAGGTACTCGAAAACGCCGCGCTGGCTGCTGAGCAACAGGTGGCGATTTGCCAGGACTGCGGCACTGCCGTAGTGTTTCTTGAAATAGGGCAGGATGTACATATCACAGGCGGCGACCTGTATGCTGCGGTCAACGAAGGTGTCCGCAGCGGTTATCTCGAAGGCTATTTACGGAAGTCCATGGTGAACCATCCTTTCTCTGTGCGCACGAATACCGGAGATAATTCCCCCGCTGTAATTCACACCGATATCGTTCCGGGCGACCGCCTGAAAATAATCGTTGCTCCCAAGGGCGGAGGCAGCGAGAATATGAGTCGTCTCTATATGCTCACACCGTCCGCCGGACGCCGGGGCATTATCGACGCGGTGATACAGACGGTGGATGAAGCCGGAAGCAATCCCTGTCCTCCCGGTATCGTCGGCGTCGGTATCGGCGGCACGGCGGAAAAGGCAATGGAGCTTGCCAAAAGGGCTTTGCTCCGTAAAACGGGAGAACCGAGTCCGGACCCGGAAACCGCTGATCTGGAAAAAGAGCTGCTCAAATGTATCAATTCGCTTGGAATAGGCCCGCAGGGACTGGGAGGCAGGACTACTGCGCTCGCTGTTCATATTGAGACATTCCCGGCGCATATCGCCGGACTCCCTGTCGCCGTAAATATGCAGTGTCATGCGGCACGTCATAAAGAGGCGGTAATATAAACACGGCGGCTGTCGCTTTATTTTTACTACCGGAGGAGAGGGGACCATTGACTGACCGGAGGAAAGAGTGATGTTACGTTCCATTACCACACCGCTCGACGACAGTTTAGTAGCAGGGTTAAAAGCGGGCGACAGGGTAACCGTTAGCGGTGTGCTCTATACCGCCCGTGACATGGCACACAGAAGGCTTATCGAAGCGCTGAACAGGGGAGAAGCGCTCCCTTTCGATATAGCAGGTCAGGTGATTTACTACATGGGGCCCGCACCGGCAAAGCCCGGGCAGGCTATCGGTTCCGCAGGTCCCACTACCAGCGGACGGATGGATGTCTATACACCGGCATTACTGGCAGCCGGGCTGAAAGGGATGATCGGCAAGGGCAACAGGTCGGATGCGGTCCGGCAGGCAATAACAGAGCACCGGGCAGTCTATTTTGCGGCAACCGGCGGCGCCGGGGCATTGATTGCGCGGAGCATAAAAAAAGCAGAGGTTATTGCCTATGAAGACCTTGGGACGGAAGCAATCCGCAGGCTGGAAGTAGAGCAGCTGCCGCTTACTGTGGTCAACGATATGTACGGCGGCGATTTGTACGGGGAAGGCAAAGCGCACTACCGGACAGGGTGCTAGGTGCTGCTCGACATGCCGGAAAGCCCCAGAGAAATTACGCGGAGCAGCCCCGCAATACTTTTACAGTCGACTATTTCTCCCGCGGCGATAAGGTGAGACACCTGTGACAGCGGCACTTTGACCACCTCGATCTGGTCCGTATCTTCTGCGGTCAACTGGCTGGGTTCCAGGTCTGTTGCCATATAGAGGTACAGGTATTCAGTGCAGTAGCCCGGAGCCAGGTAAAAGCCGCCGAGCTTCTCGATTTTTTTAGGGAGCATGCCGATCTCTTCCTGCAACTCGCGTCGCACACAATCGACAGGCTGTTCACCTGCTTCCATCCCGCCTGCCGGTATTTCCAGTAGTTTCTTTTCAACGGCTTTCCGAAACTGCCGAACCATGATTGTATTGTCTTTTTCATCGAGCACGACCACCGCGACACTGTCATTGTGGTTCACGATCTCACGGGTGGTTGTTCTCCCGCCGGGCATCTCTACGGTATCGACCCGTACGCTGATCGCCCTGCCGTTATAAACCTGCTGGCTTGATATCGTCGACTCTGTCATCATTCAACTCCTATTTCAAATTCTGGTCGAATTTATACACAAGCGCAACCTCGTCACAGTCCGGGAATTTCGGGCAATGGAAGCATTCGCTCCATACTTTACGGGGAAGGTCCAGCTTATCCACCTGCCAGAACTTGCATTTTTCGAAGAAAGCCGGTTTGTACGTAAGACAGAACACGGTGGGTATTTCCAGTATTTTTGCTTCCTCGATACAGGCTTTCACCAGCATCGACCCCAGTCCGTGGACCTGTGCTTCTTCGCTCACCGCGAGGGAGCGGACTTCTGCCAGGTCCGACCAGCTTATATGGAGCGCGACACAGGCGATTACGTTATTGTTTTCATCTCGAACAACAAAGAAGTCACGCAGGTTTTCGTAAAGCTCGCTCAGCGCGCGGGGCAGCATTTCGCCCCGTTCTGCAAACTTGTTGATCAGCGCTTGCATCTGCTTAACGTCACCTATTTTTGCTTTGTCTACGTTCACTCTATATTCCTTTTCAGTCTTGATTCAAGTGTGCGGTAAAAATAGTCCTCAGGCTGCAACCGTAAAAATCTGGCGGTGTGGGAACTGAGCTTCGCCGAGACAATACTCCTGTCGTTAAGCGCAAGTTCCAGTTGACCGTCGATGCTCATCATTGCATCGTGAGTGGTGCTTACCATCAGCTCTATTTCCGTATCGGGAGGGAGTACCAGTATCTTTCCGAAAGAGAAGTGCGATGCTACCGGAGCAAGCACCATGTTCTTCGATTGCGGGTGGAGCACGGGGCCGCCTGCCGCCATCGCATAGCCGGTGCTGCCGCTTGCTGTGGCAATGATCACACCGTCCGCCCGGTAGGTGGTCAGCGGTCCGCCGTTCAGCCTGCATGTAATGCTCACCAGGCGTGCCGAACTTCTTCGTCCTATGAAGACATCGTTCAGGGAGTACAGCTTTGTTTCATCCGGTGCAACGGCGGCTTCGAGTATGGCCCGTTCTTCGATCCAGCCCTCGCCGTTTAACAGGCGGGGAAGGCAGTCCTTGACTTCGTCCTCCCGCAGCTCGGTTAAAAACCCCAGCCTGCCCAGGTTGATGCCGAGTATGGGGATACATTCGGGTATTGCCACACGGCTTGCACGCAGTATCGTGCCGTCGCCGCCCACGCTCAACAGGAGGTCGGTGCCGTCGATCTTCGGCCGTGCTTTCTCCGGCATCCATGCAGAGCACCGCCACGCCGGAATGCCCTGTACATTCAAATACTGTTCCAGGTCGCGGGAAAATGCCACTGCATTGTCCCGTTTCGGATGATAAAGGATACCAATTCGCTTCATAAGCAAAGGGAGTGTAACATCGCACAATGTGCAGTGTCAAGATTTATTTAATGCCGGTAAAATTATGGTGCGGTCATTTCTATATAAAAATCGGGTGAGTGATGGGTCTATTTCAGAAATAAAAAATGTACCGCCGTGCCGATGAGGAAAAAATATATGGGCGTATCTTTAGATGCGCCCGGCCTATTCCATAAGTGCCGCCTGTCACAGGTGGCCGTATATGGTGGTTCGTTTT
>CAZAIO010000161.1:0-4131 GCA_964485235.1 uncultured Dehalococcoidales bacterium | reverse complement strand
CCCACGACCCGCTGCTTAGAAGGCAGCCGCTCTATCCACTGAGCTACAGGGACATTTCTGTGTCCTGATTGATACAGAAAGAGAATTACTTATTCAAATTATATCATGTAAAAAAGCCGATTGCAGATAGTTTTACCGGCTTTTTGTCTGTACACAAAATAACTGCAGCTGTCCGGACCTTCGAAACTTTTGCCGGGATACCTGGCTGCCGATTTGCTTCTACAGTTGCTCCCTTTACCTACTTCTTACTGTCCGTACAGTAAAATCCGGAACCTTTAAATATAATAGGTGCCACAGAGAAAACTCTGCGTGCTTTCGACTTACATTTCGGGCACTCTACAATTGACTCATCATTGAAGCTTTGCTTCAATTCGAATTTCCTTTCACACTCTGTGCAAATATATTGGTATACCGGCATTACTTGCTCCTGTCAGTATATGTCAACATAATAAAGTTCAATCATGTGGCGTAAATGCCACACCGGACAACAAATCAATATTGTAATTGGTGTTACCATTTGCGTCAAATATAAGCGAGTGTAACTGAATTTATGTACAGCACTATTATATTCATATTAAAATACGTGTTTTCAATGGTTGGATATGGCGTTATCCGTGTGTTATACTATCAATGCTTTGAAACTGACCGGAACAGACAGTAGTTTACATAAAGTTTAACTTGTTCCATGCAGTAAAGCGAATTCCTTTAAATAATAAAGCCCCACAAGGAGGGCCCGTAGCTCAGGGGTAGAGCGGTCGGCTCATAACCGATTGGTCGCAGGTTCGAAACCTGCCGGGCCCACCAAATTACGTGTTTTTAATTATTTCTCACAAGTAATATACATTCCAATTGAGACTACCGGCAGGGGATAGTTTACATAATAATGTTTCCAGGCAATCAAATCAATAGTTGCGTTAATCAGATGTATTTTAATAACGCAGCCCGCTATTAATACCACCCGAAATCGTTCAATGCTTTCGTCATCATGTATGAATTGACGGGAGGTGCCATCGGAGGGAGCTCACATCCTTCCATAAGCATATAACCGCGCGGTGCTCTCTTCCCTGTTTCAATCGCTGTTTTACACGCCTCATAGACCTGTTGCGGTGTTCCTATCTGTATAAGCGACGGATCGATATTCCCTATTATGATGCATTTATCGCCGAAATATTGTATAGCGGTGTCAAGGTCAACCTGATGTCCGAAGCTGACCATACCCGGGTTTCCCATCGGTACCTGTTTCCAGTACTGTAAATTCAATTTCTGTTCGCCACATATATGGTAGTATAGGTGTCTTATTCCCATTACCAGGCATTTCTCGCTGAACTCTTTAAGATAGGGAAACGCAAATTTTTCAAATTGTCTCGGTGAAATTATCTGGTTTGTAGCAAGCGGTTCCCATATATTAGGAATGACCCGTTCAGCTCCGAAAGTGTCCGACCACAATTGTACTACTTCCACCATATGATCGGTCGCCATCCTTATTAACCGGTGTGCCAGGTCCGGCTCTTTTAATGTCCACCTGCACAGCGTTTCTACAGGACAGATATTTCCTGCTATGGTAAAATTGCCGCCCAATACGACAGATATCGGAGTACCGTATTTATCCTGAAGTCCTGAAAATTCCATTGCAAGCGGAAGCGCACCGGACTTCCTCACATCAGGCATCTTCAGTCGGGCCACATCTTCCGGTGACTGTACAGCGAACCTGCCATGCGACGGCGCCTGTTCCCATTCGCTTTCAGGGAATTTTATTTCGCCGCCAAACTCCCATCCTCCATATGAGGCATAGCCATATTCAGGCCATCCTTCTACACCGTATTGTTCGAAGGTCAATGCCTGAGCCATGAAACTTTTTTCAGGTTCCATATACATACTTCGAACAGGGTATCCTACATTTTTCGCACAAAAGCCCTGCATGAAATGGTACCGCGGCACACGCGGCACCTGTTTCCCGGCAAGCAGAGATTTAATATTGTCTAAACTCAATGTCACACCATTCATTCAAGGTGCTCCTTCTTTATTCCGGTCATCCGTTTACGACTGTGCCTGCTGAATAACCCGAAGGGCTTCATGTACGGCTTCTCCTGCATTGCCTGCATAACCGTTAGCCCCGTATTGTTTTGCAATTGTCATATTTAAAGGCGCACCGCCGACTATTACGGGAACAGATGGATCGCGTCCTTTAATCATTTTTATAATAACAGGCATTGCCAGCATGCTGGTCGTCATCAGAGCCGAAAGGGCAACCAGGTCTGCATTGGTTGTTTTCTGTGCCTCGTCAAATTTCGCTATTTTTACATCTCTACCGAGATCGTATACCTCCCACCCCGCAGCATCGAACATTATCTTTACAAGATTTTTGCCAATGTCATGTATATCGCCTTCAACCGTACCGATAACTACTTTCAATTTTTTTGCCCGTTTATCAACTTTTATATGAGGTTTTAAAACTTCCAGACCTGCGTAAAGCGCATCCGAACACAGCAAGACTTCCGGTACAAAATACTCACCGTCGGCGTAAAGCTGTCCTACTTTTTCCATCCCCGCACATAGTCCCTGCATAACCGCATCATAAGCATCGATTTGCTCTTTAATAGCGAGCTTCGAAACTTCCAGACTCGTCTCTTCATCATAGTTGACTACCGCATCGTAAAGCTTTTTCAATATCTCATTTTTCTTCTCGTTATCAACCATATTATCTCCTTTTATTTGTCCGTGGGACTCTATAGTGCCTGATAGAATATCGATTTTATATCGGACATTTATGGTAATGCCCGACTTACATATTATAAATTAATAGCAACCGTTATAGTATATATATTCCGGTTTTTTTATCGAATAATATAAATGCAAAACACGGTGTAAAATGGTTCAGACAAAGATAAAGCTGGTATAATATATAAAATTACAAAATACAGTCACTATCGAATCATAAGAGGAAAGGACCACGATATATTCAAAACGTTTTCTTTTCGATAGGGATCCAGTTATTTTAGTCCGCCTGTAGTAAAAATTATACTGATATCGAGCATACAATTAAGATATATAATCGTATAGCCGGAACAATTATCAGAAGCATTATTTTCTTTTTGCTGTATATTACATGTAAACATTGGGAAATAAAATAAATAATGAGGGTATGAAATGACAGTAAAAGGTAAAGCAATGGTATCAATGGGGTTGGGTGTGCCATGGGAAATGAGAGAATACCCGGTTCCCGATCCGGAGCCCGATGCAGTCGTCACGAAGATAACCATGGCCTCTATCTGCGGCTCGGACATCCACATATACAAGGGCGACTTTGGGCCCATGCCGCTCGGCACCAGAGAAAAACCGAAAATTCTGGGACATGAGTTTGTAGGGAGAGTCTATAAGCTTGGCTCCAATGTAAAAACAGACTTCATGGGACAGCCGTTAAAGGAGGGCGACCGGGTTGTCTGGTGTTATTATGTATTATGCGGAAGGTGTCCGTCATGCCTCAGTGATATTGCGTTGCCCTGCCCGAACCGGCACAGTCATGTGCCCCCTTCGGCCAATGATTACCCCTATTTCAAGGGTGCTTTTGCGGAATATTACTATGTAAGCCCGAGACAATGGCTTTATAAGGTACCGGACGCTGTTCCTGACGCAGCCGCTGTATACGTCGACTGCGCTGCATCCACAGTTGCATATGCCTTACATAAAGCAACGTACCCCCTCAGCTCGACTGCTGTAATATTTGGCGCAGGCGGACTGGGTCTCAGTGCTACCCCCATGGCAAAAGACATGGGCGCATCCCAGGTAATCGTAATCGATAAAATGCCGGAGAGGTTGGAAGTAGCCAAACAATTCGGCGCAGACCATACGATCGACTATGTCCAGTATCCTACGCCCGAGTCAAGAGTAGAAAGAGTGAAACAGCTCACCAAAGGTGCAGGTGCCAATATGGCAATGGAAGTTGTTGCTTCCGCTCCGGAAGTAGTTGAAGAAGGTCTTGATATGCTGTGTCTGGCAGGTACATTTATATCTGCAGGGCTTGTAGGTAAAACATCGGCCACCATGAGCATGCACCATTTCATCGATAGAGGCATTAAACTGGTAGGTTCGGCAAACTACAAAGCATGGACCATGCCCAGAGTGCTGGACTTT
>CAZAIO010000160.1:0-4233 GCA_964485235.1 uncultured Dehalococcoidales bacterium | reverse complement strand
CATTTCTGACATTTTGGGAACGAATCGTATTCCACGTTCCACCTCCTCCGAGAATTTATTCTAAATCACCATCGAAAAAGTATACACTAACAACTAATTTATATCAAATATTTTTGTTACCGTTAGAATATGTAACATATACAATAATTTTCTACCCTTTTAACCTGATACTCCTGAGTTTGTTATACACGGCTCCACCCGGTTGAAGCCTGCTTTGCATCAGGTTAACACTCTCAACTCTAATCGTATGCCGGATACTATAAATACATGATGTTATAAGCGCCCCGAACTTCAACCGGTCTGAAGCTCCCGCCCTGTCCCGTATTCTTGCCAGTGTGATATGAGGAGTGAATTCCCGTTTTTCCTTTTCAAAACCAAGACTACTCAAGCTATCGTCAATTTTTTCCTGCAGCAATTTCATTCTGTTTGTATCGCCATGCATCCCCAACCATAGAACACGCGTATGTTTCAGGTCAGGAAAACCTCCAAGTTCATCGGTTTCCAGTGTAAAAGGAGCTATCCCTGTACAAACCTGTTCCATCGAAAATGAAATTTTATCAACCATACCGGGTGCAATATTGCCCAGAAATTTCAATGTCACATGGATTCCGTCGGGTAAGACCCATTTTGCAAAAGCCTTGCTTCCGGGTTCCATTTCATTTTTATATTTACCAAGCGCACTTCTCAGTTCAACGGGTAATTCCACCGCTATAAACGATCTGATATATTGTTCTTTTCCGCCTATGTTCATTTTTTTATTTTCCGGTCAGAGATAAAAGATGTTCCGCATTCTCACCTATAACTGCTGTTTTTTCATATTCCGAAAGACTTGACGACTCAATTTGACTCAATATCCTAAGAGGAGAAAGAAGGGGATAATCGCTTCCAAACAAGATTTTCCCGTTTCCGGCAACATCTCTGACCAGCCGGAAAATATCCGGCCGGTATAAAAATGGTGTGGCAGCCGAATCGAAGTATACATTATGTAATGCATCCGCCACTTCGGGCATCAATGCGTAAAAGGGCAATCCACCCCCCCAATGAGCACATACTATCTTCAGGTCGGGAAATGTTGCGATGAACGGATAAAGCAGTTCCGGTGTTGCCGTGCCTTTTCCACTGTATATATGGCCTACCGGCTCCGAAGCATGCAAAAGTAAAATAAGCTTGTTCTCAATAAGCGCTCTTACGATATCAGACAGCGGTGTTATATTGCTAAAATCAAATCCCGGCATATCAGGCCTTATTTCACCAATTCCCTGCGCACCGTTCTTCGCACACCGTTCAATCTCAGCGATGGCATTGTCTTTGTCAGGTGCATATACTGCGCAGAAACACGAAAGACGGTCCGGGTAACGGTCTATGGACTCCAGCATGTAATCATTCGTACGGACGCACAAATCATGGCTCTGCCAGCTTAAATTCAGTATTACGGTCCTGTCGATTCCACATTCGTCCATATTCCTGATAATATCTTCAGCGGTTGCCAGCTTTGCTCGCGGGTCGGAATAGAGCAAGGAAAAACACCGATCAGCCCTGTTGATCTCTTCTCTATGTTCTATTACCCAGGGAGAAATGGCATGTGTATGAAAATCGATAATCACGTTTCGCATTATAAATTACCGGTATGCAATTCTCAACACTATCATTTCATATATCTATCGTTTCTCTATTCTCTGCCTGATATATCACAAAAAAAATAGCGGATATTTGCGGGACTATATATTGAAAAACATGCTGACAGGAGCACAAGCAACACGTTTAACCGGAGTTGCAAAAAATTGTCAATTCCTATAGTCTTAATTTAACACAGTTTATTTGCGCAAACCATAGTCGATATTTATCATTCCTAAGTGTTGTTATATAAGGTCCGGATTAGAAAGGTATACTATGAAGCGTGATAGTAAAACTGCACCGCCTGAATCCCCTGAATTGCCGAAGAGCAAAAAGGAAATAGACAACGAGACGCATTATTATGTTGCAGCTCTGAGCAAAGTTTCAGCCGCAATAAGCGGACTTCGAGACCTCGATACAATCCTCAAAATAGGTCTCGACAACGTGATCGATATCATCAATGGCGATGTAGGCGGAATAATGCTTCTTGACTCTCAACATAAGACCCTGGCTTACAGAGTATATCACGAACTTTCCAAAGAATATGCTGAAGAAATGCGTGTCTACCTTGGTGAAGGTATTGCCGGCAAGGTGGCACAAAGCGGCAAGCCCCGATTGGTAGAAGATCTTTCAAAGGAACATAACGTCGCTCCCGAGGGCATTGCAAGTACTCTGGGATTGAGAGCAATTGTAAGTGTACCTCTTCAATCGAAAGGAACTGTTATGGGTGTAATGAATGTAGGGAGCTTTACACCCAGGCGTTTTACAAAATCCGATATGTTTCTTCTCAATTCTATCGGAGACCAGCTCGGAATAGCTATAGAACAGACCAGACTTTACGAACAACTAAGGAAAAGCCGTGAAAGATACCGCCAGCTTGCCCAGCAAATTTTAATGGCACAGGAAGAAGAACGACGCAGAATTGCAAGAGAGCTCCATGATGAGACAAGCCAGTCCCTTTCAGGCCTCGCTCTTAATTTACAGGTGCTGGTCGAAATGGCCGATATAATAAAAATTTCCAATAATGAATTCAGGAGCAAACTCAATAAAGCTCAGTCGCTTGCCGTTGAAATAGGTGCGGAGGTGAGCCGCTTGATTGCAGACCTTCGTCCGACCCTTCTGGACACTCTGGGATTGCTTCCGGCAATCAGACATTATGCCGAGACCAACCTCAATCCCCTTGATATTAAAGTAGTTTTTAAATTCGATGTTAAAGAGATGGACCTGCCGCCGGAAATGGAAGCAGGGTTGTTCCGTATTACACAGGGAACTATCAGCAATATTATTCATCATGCCGCAGCGAAGAAAGTCGTCATATCTGTCAAACGCCGTGACAACGAGCTTCTTTTACAGATAAGCGACGACGGCAAAGGTTTCGATGTAGAACAAATCACCCGTATTGAAGAAAGCGGACGGGGTGCAGGACTTTTCAGCATGAAGGAAAGGACCCGATTAATGGGCGGTAAATGCTCTGTCGATTCACAGTTAAGGAAAGGGACCAGAGTGAATGTCCTTGTACCGTTGAATGAGGGCGGTTCTGATGCAAAAAATAAGGGTATTGGTGGTTGATGATCATACAATAGTACGCGATGGGATCTGCGCACTACTGGGACTGGCCGGTGATATCGAGGTGGTCGGTGAGGCTTCGAATGGCATCGAAGCGATCAATGCGGTCCGGAAGCTCAAACCTGATGTAATTCTAATGGACATTGCGATGCCCGTCATGGGCGGACTGGAAGCCACCCACAAAATTCGCGATGAATGTCCTGAGATTAAAGTCCTGGCCCTTACACAATATAACGATAAAGAATACGTGTTTCCTGTTCTTGAAGCAGGCGCTTCCGGTTTTATCAGCAAAGCATCAGCATCTTCCGAGCTGTCAACAGGTATCCGTTGTGTCTATCGCGGCGATTCTTTTCTGTCCCCATCGATTACAAAGCTCCTTGTCGAAGACTTCAGGGAAAGCGGTGCCATTAAAAAGAAATCGGACCCCTATGACGATCTCACCAGGAGAGAAAAGGAAATATTTAAATTGCTGGCAGAAGGTTATACCACACAAAAAATAGCTGATACGCTTACTATTAGCCCTAAAACAGCCGAAGGACATAAGACCAGTCTTATGTCGAAACTCGACATTCATAACCGCGCGGAACTTGTGAAATATGCACTGCGCAAGGGTGTAATTTCTATCTAGTTATTCCGTCTGGCGTCTATATCAGATTCCCCCAAAAAGCCGGATAATTTTAAACAGGGCAATTCCGTATTAAAACCAGTGTAATTCCCGCCTGTGTTTTGGGGTAAAAACCTCTTCTCTTCACCTGAGTGATTGTTTACCATTTATTATTAATCTTTATAGCTATAAATCTACTTTTATACGTGGATATTGGAAAATGTTGACAGGTAAAAAGATACTCATAATAGATAACGAACGGAAATTCCGGTACAGGCTACGGGAATTATTCAGGCAGAAGCATTATGCAGTGATTTCCGTTACCAATAAAACCCGTGCTCTGAAACTGCTCGATAGTAAGCAGTTTGACATGGTAATTCTTGGTACGGTCACCCCAAAAACAGATATGCTCTACTTATATAAGTGGTTCATCCGAAATCCATCCTGTA
>CAZAIO010000159.1:0-4247 GCA_964485235.1 uncultured Dehalococcoidales bacterium | reverse complement strand
GAGCATACACTCTCGACGTTTAGCTGGCATATTGGCAATATTATCAGCATTATTCAGCAATCGACCCGTAACAGCCTTATCTTGCTGGACGAGCTGGGGATCAGCACCGACCCGGCGGAAGGCGCTGCGCTGGCACGCGCGATATTATTACATTTTCTGGAACAGGGGGTCATGGCGGTTGCCACGACCCATTATGCGGACTTGAAGGTGTTTGCACATACAACGCAGGGACTGCAAAACGGTTCTATGGACTTCGATCCGGTAACCCTGTTGCCGACATACCATCTCACTATCGGGGTCCCCGGCGGCAGCAATGCGCTGTCGATAGCCTCACGGCTTGGGCTGTCCGAAAAGATCATTTCAGTTGCACAACAGTTGACGGAAGAGGGTTCTCTCAAGATGGACGAGTTGCTTGCAAGCCTGGTTATGGAGCGGGAAAAATTCAAGTGGTTGAATGACGGTTTGGAAGAGGAGAAACAGGAATTGCACAGCGCAAGGACGAGGCTGGAATCCGAGATGCAGAAAATGGTGGAAGATGAACGGATGTTACTGAGAAATACAAAAGAAGACCTGCTCGAAGATGCAGCAACGCTTCAAAAAATGATACACGAGGTGGAGACGGAACTGCGGAAAACGAGAAAGAAAGAAGCGGTGGAACGCGGGAAAGCGGCATTACATACGATGAATGAAAGCCTTTCCGGAGAGAAATGGCAGACGAGAGGCGGCAGGGCTGCGGATGATGCAGCAGAGCTGCTGCGACAGCCGGTGCCGGGCGACACGGTGCGGTTTATCGATAGAAACCTGGAAGGCATCGTGGTTTCCTCAGAGGACGGCGGGAAACAACTCGATATACAGATCGGCAATACCCGTGTTACCGTGAATGCGTCCGAAGTGGAGAAAACAGATACAATCGAAGCGGGTGCTGTGCCCGCGGGACCGGTGATCTCTAAAACTCTGGACAGTTTGCCCGCATCCCGTGAGATCGACCTTCGCGGAAAACGGGCACACGAAGTTTCCAACCAGCTTGACAGGTTTCTGAACGATGCGTTCCTGGCGCACTTTAAAGAAGTAAGGATAGTCCATGGCTACGCGACAGGGACAGTGAGAAAAATTGTCAGAGAGATTTTAAGCGGACACCCGCTCGTAAAATCTTTCCGTCCCGGTGGTAAAGATGAAGGCGGTGACGGAGTCACCGTTGTACAATTGTAGTGGAATACACGAAACGAATTGGCAGCGAGTCCTGATCGATGGAAATGCGAACAGGGATATCATACGTAATAATATTTTCCGGAATGCAGTATGCTTACACCGTACAATAGAAGGATTACCCGACAGCAAATGCTGAAGCTGCTGGACCGGATTGAGACACTTCCCGGAGAAGCGGTTACCCTGTATATATCTAACACTCTCCCTGTGCCGGATATGGAAAAAATGCTGGCGAATGCACGGTTGCCGGTACCAGTTGCTGAATATGTTGCAAGTGAAACGGGAAAATCGCCGACAGGATCTGTGCTTTTCTGGGGCGCGCAATATAAAGCCCTTTTAAAACCGCCCTTTCCTTTTGTAGAAAGCCCCGTTCTTTATGGTTATGAAGGCGATATCCTGCGCTCTCTACTGAACAGGGACTATGTGATTGCCGTGCTACTGGTAAGGCTCGGCATGTATTCGATAGGCGTATTTAAAGGCGAGCAGCTTCTATCCGGCAAATCGGGCACGGGCCTGGTACATTCCAGACATAAAAAGGGTGGGTCTTCACAGCACAGGTTTGAACGCCACCGTGAAAAGCAAATAGAATACTTTTTTACCCGGGTCTGCGGTCACGTGCGCGAACAGGTAGAACCGTACCTCGATGCACTGGACTACGTCAGATATGGCGGCGAACGTCTTACGATAAACTCGTTCAGAAAACAGTGCCAGTTCACAAGGAGACTGGACGACCGCGTTATCGAGACATTGCTCGGAATACGTGAACCGAAGCGTGCTTCATTACAGACTGCCATAGAAGAAGTCTGGTCGGGTAAACTGACCGAATGGCGAGACGAGCCATTGGATAGTTAAATATAGTTTCTCCTATAAAAATACAAGCCCCGGTAATTTTACCCTTTTATTTTTTCAGCGTATTACCGATGCTGAACGATTTACCTATAATTTCATTCAGTCCGATGTACAGGTTCGAGTGGCCGGTCGTTAGCATAAAAGGTTTCATCATGACCGTATCGGGCTTACCATCTATAAGGCAGTCTTCGTTAATGTGTGTTTCTTCTATTCTGCCAATAAAGAGATCATGGCTCCCCAGGTCTATCGTATGAACGACTGTGCACTCAATATTGAGCGGACACTGTTCTATCATCGGCACATGTGTCTGCTCACCGTAGAAAACATTGAATTTGCATACATCTATCTTGTCGACTTCTGCACCGGTAACGATTCCGCAGAAGTCGGTCTCTTTCACGAGTGAAACCGGCGGCAGGTTTATGGAAAAAGCCTGGTTTTGCTTGATTCCCTTATTCGTGTAGCGGGTATGTGCTACAGCTACCGATATCATAGGCGGTGTTCGATTCACACATCCTGCCCACCCGATAGCCAGGAAGTTCGGCTTGTTATCTACAATTGCCCCGACGAGAAATGTCGGCATCGGGCTTGACGGTATCCGAGGGCCGATTTTAACTTTATTTAACATAATATTCTCCTGCTCCTGAAATATTCTTTAAATTACACAGATGAAAAGCCGTGTATGATTTATATCAATATAAGCCCGGATGCAATTTATTATATATATTCCCGCAGTATTTTGTAATGCTGTTTTCATATCAGACTATTAAAGAAAACGACACATTCGTAGTTTGGAACCGGCATATTTCCAGGAGCAGATTACCGTGTAATATCATATGAGAATAACATAAAAGAATAAACCTGAAACAGTACTCAACGAAGCTGAGATGGTACTATAGTACTATTGACATCGAACGGAGAAAAGCCTATCGTTCAACGTAAAATATACCAGGAGGAAAACATGCAGGGTTATTGTATGAAATGTCGCGCAAAGAAAGAAATGAAGGATGCAAAATCTATTACTATGAAGAACGGGAAGCCTGCGACGCAGGGCGTATGTCCCACTTGCGGCACCAAGATGTTTAGAATCGGTAAAAAGTAATATCGATTATATAATTATTAAAGGCATTAAATAAAAAGTCGAACGTACGGAAATCTGTTCGACTTTTTTATTTGTTCTTTTTCGTGTTGGGTGGTGTTCCATTGTAGCAGGCTGATACCCGGGCATTCACTACAGTAGTTTAAGCTAATACTTACTTTTGGACATTTGTTTCTATAGAAACCTTGTAGCAAGTTTCTTTATGAATCGATTTTTTTCAACTCATCGAGTATCTCAAAAAAATCGTTAAAAACAGTGCAGGGTATGTTCGCTTCTCGACAGAATGAGACCAGGTCTCCTGTAGCAAATATTCGGTGACACAGCATTGCAGGTTTCAGGTCGGAAGGGCCGTTGCCCGCATAAAATATTTCGTACCCTCTGCTGAGGTACGAGTCTACAAAGTATTGTTTCAAACCGCTGTCCATCGGAGTGCCGTCCGGATCTTTATAGACGACCTGCATTCCGTCGGGATGGAATGTTGTCTGTGCTGCGAAGAAGGGAATGTCGTCAAGACACAGTCTGTTAAGTATTTCTCTGATATAAAAGTCCAGGCCGTTGCTCACTACATGGATATGTATGCCGTTATTCCGGCAGTAGTCAACCATTTCGAGAAACCCTGCCCGGATTTTGACCTGACCATCCATTGCCTGTAAAAGCGTATGTTCATCTTCTTTCACCAGGAAAAAAGCGTCTGTGTTTAATTTTCCAACCGTTATTTTCCCTTTCCTGTAGTCTTCCAGCAGTTCTCTCCAGTTTTTTTCAGCAAACCTGTCGAGGAGGAAAAAACTGACATCCTCTTCTGTGATTGTGCCGTCAAAGTCACACTGTAATACAAGTTTTTTATTCATAATTGGATATCCCGGATGTTTTTTTGAGCTTGTATATTATATACGGACGAGGGGCGATAAGTATAATGTTGTTCTTAATAATACATCGCAGTAGATTAAGATTATTTCAGTTTTTTCAGGGCCTGCTTGAACATATCGCGATGATGCTTTTCACGTTCGAATGCGATCTTGAAAGACCTGGCAGCCTCTTCATTTCCTTCTTCTTCCGCTTCCTGTATGAATTTGGGGTAGATCGTTAGTATGTCCAC
>CAZAIO010000158.1:0-4310 GCA_964485235.1 uncultured Dehalococcoidales bacterium | reverse complement strand
AGATAAGCTCACGGACCGAGGCGGTGGTACGTGCCTTGAAAGAAGGGTGGGTTACTCTGGAAGACCTATCATAACACAAACAGGAGCATTATTCGTTTCATGCAAAACGTACCGAATATCAGTCGATTAAAAGTATTAAAGAGCCCTGCGTTCTGGTTTATTATTGTAGTACTGGTACTTATCACGATCCCGCATTATAGAGAGACGATTACACATCCGGCATTTATCACGGATTTGTTGTTCAAGCTGGGCCTCGACCGTCACGCATTTGAACGGATTGCTTATCTGATTCCTATTGTTACAGCAGGATTTATTTTCGGTTGGAAGGGAAGCGTTGTTATCTCTCTTGTTGCGCTAGCCTGTATGTTACCGCGCGCAATTCTTATATCGAACTACCCTGTAGATGCGTTGTTTGAGTCAGGTGCGGTCTTTGTCGTCGGCAATATCACCGCATTTGCTTTCGATGCGTTGCGTAAGGAACGTGAAAACCGTATAAGGCTGGCTGCTTTAAATAAAGTATCGACAGCAGTATCACAATCTCTGGAACTGAACCATATAATGGATTACAGTATTGAAAATATTATAAGTGTAATGAAGATCGACGCAGTACTTATTTTTCTTGTGGATAAAGAGGCCGGAGAATTATTTCTGGCTGCTCAGACAGGAGTTTCAGATACCTTTGTTGAAAATATCGGCAAAATTAAACTGGGTGAAGGATTGAACGGCACTGTGGCGATGACCGGCAAGGCGGAATTCATTGAAAATAGTGCAAAAGATCCGCGATTAACCAAAGCGATAGTCAGGGATGAAAAAATCCGGTCACAATTGATCGTACCGATGAAATCAAAAGGGAATGTAATGGGTACGCTGTGTGTTACAACCCGTAACCGCGTGCAATTTAAAAAAGAAGAAGTAGATACCCTCATTGCCATTGGCAATCAGATTGGCATTGCTATTGAAAATGCTCACCTCTATCAACAGGAGCGGGATACGGCGGAACGTTTGCGGACATCCGAAGAAAGATATCGCGAACTTTTTGAAAATGCCCATGACGCAATTCTGGTACATAAACTGGATGGGGATATCATTTCGGTCAATACCGCGGCTGCAAGGCTAACAGGATATTCGGTTAATGAGTTACTGACGATGAATATAAATGCACTTTTAACTCCTGAGTATCGAAAAGCGAGCAGCCAGATTTTGGCCAGGATGCGAGACGGTGAACAGGTGGACCAGCTTTACGAGCAGAAAATTGTCACGAAGCAGGGTACAGAGGCCGTGCTTATGGTGGCAGCCAACGTTGTGAAAGACGGCGACAAGCCTGTCGGGTTTCAATATATTGCGCGTGATGTGACACAGGAAAAACGCATGGAGGAGAACCTTCGTTATTACCTGAAACAGGTTACCAGAGCACAGGAAGAGGAAAGGATACGTATTGCCCGCGAACTCCACGATGATACAATACAGGCGCTAGTGGTATTGAGCAGACAGATCGACGATATTGCGACCGGCACAACCGGCATGGTTCCGAAAACACTGGCGCAGCTCGAACATCTGAGAGAGGACACTAATAATATCATGGCCGGTGTCAGGCGTTTGAGTCAGGACTTGCGTCCACCCACGCTGGACCGGCTTGGACTGATTCCCGCACTTGAGTGGCTGGCAGAGGAAGTGAGAAAGCATTCAGGTCTTATTATAACGCTCGATGTTAAAGGCAACGAAAGACGTCTTCATCCGGAGGCTGAACTGCTATTGTTCCGTATTGTACAGGAATCATTGCGGAATATCTGGCGTCATGCTCAGGCAACCGAAGCGAAAATAGATGTCGAGACCAACAGCGAAATAAAGATTGTCATTAAAGACAACGGAAAAGGATTTTCCGTCCCTGAAACCATAGGAGACCTGGCAAAAGCCGGTAGACTGGGACTGGTCGGTATGCATGAACGCGTACAGCTTATCGGTGGTACGTTGAAAATGGAATCGAAAAAAAATGTCGGCACTACTATCACCATTGAAGTGCCTCTATAAGTTAACGGTATTATTACAGTTGGGTGTTATTCCATAGACTATCGAGATTGCAGGATGTCTCGATAAGCCTCTTTTTATCAAGTCTGATTTTCGCGGACGGTGACTTCCATTATTAATCTGACGGGAGATATTTCACCGGAGATTAAGTGTAAAGGCATATTTCGCTGAAATCCCATAGACAGGTCTCTGTGCTACTCTTTTTTCTCCTTTTCCTTTTCGGAGCCGTACAGGTCTTTCAGTTTTTGTGCCATCTCCTTGAGCCGTTTGTCCACTTTATAATTGATTGTGCCTCCGGGGTATGTTCCGTTTTTTTTCTTTTTACCTGCCGGTATACCTGTAAGCAACTCTATACCTTCGTCGATAGTGCTTATTGCGTATACATGGAATTTTCCTTCTTTTACCGCGTCCAGCACGTCGTGATGAAGCATAAGGTTGACCGTATTCTGTTTGGGTATCATAACGCCCTGGCTGCCTGTAAGCCCTTTCGCCTTGCATACCCGGAAAAAGCCTTCGATTTTATGATTGACACCGCCTATAGGTTGTATTTCGCCCATCTGGTTTACCGATCCCGTCACTGCAATATATTGCCTGATGGGCACGTCTGCAAGGCTTGAAAGGAGCGCATAGAGCTCTGTGGAAGAAGCACTGTCGCCTTCCACACCTTCATAAGACTGTTCGAAGCAGAGACTGGCAGAGAGTGAAAGAGGAGCTTCCTGTGCGAATTTCCATCCCATATAACCGCTCAAGATTAATACACCTTTGTTATGAATATTGCCGGAGAGCTGCACTTCTCTTTCAATATTAATCACTCCGCCTCTTCCCATAAAAGTCTTACAGGTGATCCGGGAAGGCTTGCCGAATGAGATATCTCCCAGTGTATAGACGCTAAGCCCGTTCACCTGTCCGACGACGTCGCCGTCGATGTCTATCATGATTATTCCGCGTTCTATCATTTCACTGATACGTTCGTCAGGCAGGTTATGACGGAATGTTCTTTCATCTATTGCTTTTGTCACATGTTTGCCGGAAACGCGAGTGGCTTTATCCTGTCGTGCCCAGTATTCTGCCTCCTGCGCCAGTTCTCGTATCTGTGAGAACCGTGAGGATAATTTCTCCTGGTCGGCAACCAGGCGCGATGCATATTCAATAACCTTTGCGACTCCGGTCCGGTCGAAATGATGCAAGCGGCATTTTTCGCAGGTACTGGCGACAAAAGCGGCAAAATGCATCATATTTTCGGTTGTTCGGTTTATCTCATAATTAAAGTCCGCTTTTACTTTAAATATCTCCCAGAAGTCTTCATCATAAAAAGCGAGCATCTGGTACAGGAATTCTTCTCCGATGAGCACCACTTTTACATCTATGGGCATAGGTTGCGGCCTCAGTCCCTGTGGAGCGATCAGGCCGAACTGCTCGAAGGGGTCTTCGATACGGAGTTGCTGAGTTTTAATAGTACGTTTCAGTGCGGGCCATACCCCCGGGTTGCTGAGCACGTCCTGAGCGTTGAGCAAAAGGTAGCCGCCGTTAGCCTGGTGGAATGCACCGGGTTTAAGCATGGTATGGTCGCTGAGATAACCTCCCAGCAGGAAACGTCGTTCAATTTTGCCGAACAGATTTGCATAGTTCGGGTTTTGCTCTACGATTACCGGCACTCCGGCAGTGGCGCTGTTATCGACGAATACATTTACTTGAAAGGGAAGAAACGGGTCTCTGCCCTGAGTAATATAGCTGGCCGGTTGTCCCAGAACTAACTGTTCTTTTTCTTCGGTCTCCTTGAATGAGTCCAAGTTATCCAGTGTATATTTTTTCAGGCCTTTGAGAAATTCACTCACATCGTTATATTCGCTATATTCATTAAGCATACCTTCGAAAAGTTTCGATACGGTAAAATCGCCTACCGCTTTGTCGATATTTTTTATTTTTTCCAGCGTTTGTCTTTCAAATTCACTCGCCTGTTCAAATGCGGTAGGAAGTTTTTTTAACAACTCTGCCTGTTTTTCTTCTATTGAATGCCGGGTTGCTTCGTCGAGAGCAAGATATTCCTCTGATGAAACAGGTTTGCCGTCGACTACGGGGATAAGAGCCGGCCCTTTTGTTGTTATCTGAAGCATGAAACCCTGCTGCTTTGCCTCTTCGGAAAGCCCTTCTACAATTTTCCTTTGTAGTTCCTGCCCTTCTTCCACTGCCTTTTTTCTTTCCGCCTTATACTCTTCACTGGAGAATGCTGCGATCAGGTCCTGCTTGAGCTGCCAATATTCGCGATAGATGAGCGAGCCGGAAAG
>CAZAIO010000157.1:0-4423 GCA_964485235.1 uncultured Dehalococcoidales bacterium | reverse complement strand
CCGTCGAACAGTACGTCGATGGCAGGTGGTTCTACGTCAGTATAAATATTTATCCTGTCGACGTTCTGTACGGAAAGGCCGCTGCTGGAAGGCCAGAACGTCGTCCCGTCATAGTAATAATGCCAGTTGGATTCCGGAAGCGTTTCATGCATGTCCCAGTTGCCAAACACGTGCTTTCCGTCTCCATTTACCGTATCGGCAAAGAAAATCAGGCGCATACCGGTATCGTAGTCCGGTACAAAACCGCCGAAGGTATCGTTATACCAGGCGATCACCAGTTTTCCCTGCTCGGGTTCCGGGCTATTAATATCTTCAGCGGCAAAGGTCTGACTGAAGTTATCAACAGCCTGTATCTCTACCGTCGACCCGGCCGGGGCTCCGCCAACCAGGTCGCAAAGGTCTTTCACGTCGGTACCGATTGCTGCGCCGTAGTCACGTGAATCGATGTTAATCGTCTCATCCGGGTCCCACATATTTGTGGACTCGAATGTCGGTCCCTGGTGATAATAATGTGTCGCCCCGTCACCATATACAGGCAGGTTATCTGCCATCCATGTATAATCTACGGTTTCCTGGTCGAGGACAGTTGTCCCGTCACTATAATATTTGGTAACCGTTATCGTTGTAGTCGCACTCGCCGCTGCAACCGGCGAAACTATGCCTGCGAATGAAGTAATAAGCATCGTCAGGCACAGCAGAATACCCAGTATTTTTCTGGATAAAATCCTGTTCATGATTCCTTTTTATCCTCCTGTGTTGATTTTTTATACTTTTCCGAAACATACCGAAGCATGCATTCGGTGACAGACCCGCACAGTCACGGGACCTCCTTATTCGCGCTCCGGTGTGTGAGTCCGGACGCAACACGGGATACTGCGAAGGGTACGCCCACCCTCACGCCGAGGCTGCCACCGTTTCCTTTTTTCACGCTCGCTCCCTTCGTTTATATGCTCGCACGTTAACATCATGTGTCTTCCAAACCGCTCAGGATCGTTTAAACGGCAGGATGTGTAATGTTCTATCTCGCTGCTCGCCGTCGGGATAGTACCACCGCAACAACTACTATCGCTGCAAGGATCACAATCAATACGGGTACCCAGCGATAGTTCACGAGCAGTCCGGATTTTGTGTTATCCACCTTTCCGGTATTACCTGTTATATCTGTATTAGCCTCTGCGACACCTGCGCTCTGTTCGTCTGTATTCTCGACGATGGTCTCGGAAAATCCGGTCTTGCCTGAAACCACGGTTACGGTGAACTCGAAATTTCGTGCCTGCTTGATTGCTGCAGCACCTCCCTGTCCCAGCCAGACTGCCTCGGCAGATACCACAATCGTCCCCTGAGTACCATATTCGATTCCTTCCGGCACCTCTACCGTAACACTAGCAAGCTTGGCAAGCACATAGCCCCGCCCCGGGACATTGATAGAGACCATGCCTTCCGGCACGTTCTGCGGCTCGTCCGCAAAAAGCTCCGAAGGCTCGACATAAAGGTTCTCGGTAACCGTGACAGGCATGTCATTTACCAGCACCTTTGTCTCGGAGAGCGGCGGCTCAATACTGACTTGCCAGCCTTCCGGTACTCCGGTCGCTTCAAGGGTAATATGGGTAATACGGTTGCCGTCTATGTTATAAAAATAGATGGCGCCTGTACCCTCGCTTCCCGGTTTCACCGCAATTTCCTTGTCTCCCTGCGCGCTCGCGAAGTTATATTTCGCCGCGTCATCGGCAAGTACCGGCAATGGAATGCTTAACAGCATCAAACCGGCTAATACTAATAGAAAAACCTTCTTTATCATTTTTAATCCAACTATTCGCTAACGTAGGTAAAAGTGCTGTTATAGGTCGCGGCTGCCTGACCAGTAGGTATACTGAGCCAGTGATAGATATTGACGCTTTCATTTGCATTTAATGTTGCAACAGTAGCGGCAGTAGTAGACATTGCCGTTGCGGTGGCATCATTGCTTTCATCATTCCATAATGCATTATCAATTCCGAAGCTATTTGTACCGCCATCCGTGAAGTCCGTTCCGCTGATTTTTATATTTACCGGTGTATTATTCTCTTCTGCAGCGGTTACGGTGACGGACGGAGCAGCAGCTTCCGCCTGCTTATCTGTGCCCGGAGTCAGGCTGCCGAATGACAGGCCGGCTGCCCCATTATCCGTTATTGTCACGGACGCATACGACGTTACCGTAACACTTGCTGTGATATCATCTGCCATCGCCGGTACAGCCGCTATCGCGATGAGTAAGAGAGCCAGGGTAATACTTATTATCATTTTTTTCATTTATTTTTCTCCTTTAAAAAAATTTTATTCTCAAATATTATTTATTATTCGGCTTGATCATATTATTCTTCGACGTATCACCTCCTTTCGCGCAGACGGAATCGAGACGAACGTATGTCCAACGTCCGCCCTGATGTTCTATCCTGATATATCCGACATCACCGAAATTACCGGTCGTATCATATGCCGTGATATGCGAACGATTTATTTTCACGTTGTTTACCTGTTTCCAGCGCCTGCCGTCTTTTGAAACATATACCTTCATACGGGCGGCAGGCCGGCCGCCACCGGCTGCCCATACTCTTATGATTTCGGTATTTTTCACCGTGTTTTTGAGCTTTATACTTACCTCGCCTCTCCAAAATATATATGCAGTCCGGTAGTCCGGCTCCCGCAATGCCCAGAAAGGCATGAGCGTATATTTCACACCGATCACCGACGCACCGTAGCTGCATATCACGGACGGCAGCACTTCGACCTGTGCATCCATAGAAGTCTCATCGTCTTCGGCATATAGTTGACCTGCCGAAAGCGGCAAGCCCACCAGTATGATGGCGAGCAGGAAAATTACTATAGCTTTCACTTTTACCAAAGACTTATCTCCTCGTTATGGTGTGACTGCCTCTGCCCTGTAACTAAAAGTACTGTTATAGTCTCCGGCCGGCTCTCCCGGCGGAATGGTGATCCAGTAGTAGACCTGCGTTACGTGGTCCGCTGAAGGGTCCGTTACCGTGTACCATGTCACATAATTTTCCGTCAGGGCGGTTGCACCGTCCGGATTATCATCGCTGTCATATTTCACATTACTTACGGGAATAGTGCCGGTGCCGGAGAAATCAGTACCACACACTTCCACGATGACATCTACATTGGTCTCCTCGCCTACCGTAATGGTCACTGCGCCTGTTCCGCCGCTATAGTCGGCGGGTTGATAAGTCTCACCCGGGTCCAGACTGCCGAACTGTATACCGTTATTTCCATAATCGGTTACGGTAAAGGAGATGATTTCAGAAGGTTCGGCCACAGTGAAGCCCTGCCAGCCGGGATTATCAATTTCGTCGCTGGCGCTATCAAATACTCCTACTGTACCGGACGCCTGGTTGTCAGCGACGATATCAAAATGAGTCCCGGCAGTCGAAGCATTATTCCATATTGCTGTCGGCGCAAAATCACCGTTGCCGTCGGTGATGACCGTCTCCTGAGCGCCCGAAGGGTCGTTTCCCGACGTGAAGGTATATGTACCCTGAGGCCGATCTAGCGCATTAAGCGGTTTTTCGAGCACCGGCTCATCCTGTATCCAGAGCTTGTAACCGGTACCGGCGTTAAGCCCCATACCTTTCACATATACCGTTTCACCGGCTTCGAAGCTGTCCTTCACATTCCCGGACGAATCGCATGAGACCAGTTTCGGTTGATAAATCTCGATGTTGTAGATCCACTGGACAGAAAGCCCGCTGCTGGAAGGCCAGAAATCGCTGTCATAATAAAAATGCCAGCGGGAGGCAGGCAGGGTCTCGTGCATGTCCCAGTTTCCGAAAACATATTTCCCTTCAGGGTTCTGTGTCTCGGCAAAGAAAACAAGACGCATGCCGGTATCATAGAACGGTACAAAGCCGCCGTAGTCCTCGTTATACCAGCACACGGCCAGCTTTCCCTGTTCCGGCTCGGGGTTATAGATATCCTCGTAATCAAAGGACTTGCTGAAATTATCCGATGCCTTGATTTTGATCACATCACCGGGCGATGCCCCGCCACTTACAAGGTTACAGAGGTCTTTGACATCTGTCCCCATAACACGCCCGTAATCACGGCTGTCGATATTTATTGTTTCCTCCGGGTCCCAGACAGCATCAAAACTACTTGCATCAAACGTAGGTCCCTGATGGTAATAGTGCAGAGTGGCATCACTCAGTATCGGAAGGCTGGTTGCCATATACGTATAGTCTACGGTGGTCTGCCCGATTACAGCCCCGTAAGGGTCATATTTGGTAACGGTAAGAAAAACCGTGGTACCTGTAGTATCGAATTCCGCCGATCCTTCAATTGCACCGCCTTCAGGTATATCTACATATACATGGTAGGTCGTATCAGGCGCAACTATAGGAACGGTTAGTTCGACGCTTGCGGGCAACTC
>CAZAIO010000156.1:0-4584 GCA_964485235.1 uncultured Dehalococcoidales bacterium | reverse complement strand
CGGCAAGTCCTACCGACTGAAGCGCCTTGTCTATCCTGGCAGCAATTTCTTTTTCGGGAATGCTGTTCAATCTGGCTGTATAGTCCAGGTTCTGCCGGGCCGTGAGGTCTTCATAAAAACCGACTTTTTCGGGCAAATAGCCGACGATGCGTTTTACTTTAAGGGGTTCTCTCGCCGGACTGTAACCGGATACTAATGCGCTACCTGAAGATGGCTCGGTGAGTCCCAGGAGCATAAGAATCGTCGTGGTCTTGCCCGCACCATTGGGTCCGAGAAAACCGAATATTTCCCCTTCCTCTATTTGCAGATTGAGATGATCGACTGCGGTAAAACTTCCGTAGTTTTTAGTCAGGTCTTTCGTCTCGATCATATATTGCCCGCTCATAGTATCCTCATCTTCTTCCCAGTCGCAGGAACATGACGACCAGTCCGATGATAACCAGTACTACGATACCGACGCCGACCCATCCCCATATCGTTGCGGTTACTACGGTAATGCGTACATCTATAGTATCCTCGACATTATATTTTTTATCCGGTTTTACAGTTAGACTTGCCTGATAATCACCGGAAATAGTTTTTTGCGGCGGTTTTACAGTGACATTGACTTGACGTTCTTCTCCGGCCGGCAATGAATCAATTTCTTTGGGGTCAAACGTTATTTCCCATCCTGATGGTGCACCCCTGATGCTCGAACTGAATTTTAATTGTTCAAGTACGTCCGTACCGGTATTGGTTACCGTCATCGTGAATAAATTATCTTTATTTGCGGTAGCCTCCATATTGAGGCGCCCGTCCGGTGTGGTGAGTTCTACTTTATATTCAGCTGTAATAATCGCTTTTAGTTCAATACTATTACTGATGTCGTCCGAAAAAACCCGGAGTGTGATCGGGTATTCTCCCGGACCTACAAAAGAGAGCACCTTTAATTTTATTTTATCCGGAGTATACGCTTTTGCCGGGTCCAGGGTCAGGCCGGGGATTTCCGTGTCGTTGTAGTTTTGTACTATCTGGGAAATAAAACCGTCGGGTACATCTGCTTCAATATTAAAATATTTAGGCTCGGGGCCGTTTTTATATGCAAGTGAAATTTCATATTGGAAGATTGTTCCGGCTGGATTTTTCAATGCCGGATACTGACACGTTATTTCAATTGATCCCTCGGGTTCTTCGTCTGCCTGACCCGGCGAAAGGTATGATGGGCCTGATGCGGTTGCCGGCATTGCCATGACAACTGCCGGAGCGATCAGCCCGATGCACATAGAGAATAGCAGGAGTGTGCATAATAGTAGTCCGATTTTTTTAAATTGAGTCATAAAAAGACCTCCTGTGGAAGGTATATTTATATATTCGCCGTTTCATAATATATACGGCAAAATAATGCCGTAAAGATTAATTTACTCCAATAATACAAGGGCTGTCAAGCAACGTGTCACGTGGCCATATAACTGGAGATAATTGTTAGGAAATAAAAATCAATGATATACTTCTCCTGTATTGAGGTATGAAGGGACATGTATGAAGAGAATCGATGGTAGAAACAATAGTGAAATACGTCCGGTGAGCATTATACTCGGCTATCAGGAATATCCTGAAGGGTCGGTATTAATTGAGATGGGAAAAACGAAAATCATCTGCGCTGTAACAGTTGAAGATAAAGTACCCGGTTTTATTAAAGGAAGTGGTACCGGATGGGTGACGGCGGAATACGGGATGCTGCCCCGTGCCACTCATACACGTAATACACGAAGTGTCTCTTCGGACACGGTCAGCGGCCGGAGCCGGGAAATTCAGCGCCTTATCGGACGCAGCCTTCGAGCTGCTGTTGATTTCAAAGCGCTGGGTGAGCGGACTTTAATAGTAGACTGCGATGTGCTCCAGGCGGACGGCGGTACGCGTACTGCAGCGATTACCGGCGGGTATGTAGCTCTCTACCATGCACTTTACAAATTGAAGAAGTTCGGTGTAATCGGATCGATTCCTATCAAGAATGCGGTTGCTGCAACCAGTGTCGGTATTCTGGACAGAGAAATTCTACTCGACCTTTGTTATGATGAGGACTACAGGGCGTCGGTAGACTTCAATATTGTAATGACTGATAAAAATGAAATGGTCGAGATACAGGGCACCGCGGAAGGTAAACCTTTTTCACGCGAAACAGTCGACAAAATACTGAACCTTGCGGAACAGGGAATAAAGCATCTCTTCGAGTTTCAAAAAGAAGCGCTCAAGGCTCTGGACTAGGGTCTTACCTGCCCGTTTCCAATTATTGTCCATTTATAGCTGGTCAATTCTCTTAACGCCATAGGACCGCGTGCGTGGAACTTCTGTGTGCTTATGCCGATCTCAGCCCCCATACCGAACTGAGAGCCGTCGGTAAACCGTGTGCTTGCGTTGGCGTAAACACAGGCGGCATCCACTTCATTCAAAAACCGCTGGACCGATTGTCTATCCTCGGCAATAATGGCTTCCGAGTGGCCTGATCCGAACCGCTCGATATGCTCGATTGCTTCATCAATAGTATCCACAACTTTTACTGCGGCGATTAATGCCAGAAACTCCTTACCCCAATCGTTTTCGGTTGCAGCTTTGATATTCAATGTCTTATTCTGCTTGAGGATATCCATTGCCCGTTTATCGCAATGAAGCTCAACGGAGGCTTTACCAAGCTCTCCTGCAATCGCCGGTAAAAATGTATCTGCAATATCTTTGTGAACAAGAACGGTATCCAGTGCATTACAAACTGTAGGGCGTTGAACTTTCGCGTTATAAACTATCGCAACAGATTTATCAAGATCGGCGCTGCTGTCTACATAGGTATGGCAGACACCAATTCCACCGGTCACTACAGCCATAGTAGCATTTTCTGCCACGAATTTAATCAACCCTGAACCGCCCCGCGGTATGACTAGGTCGATAGTCCCTTTCATTTTAAGCATCAGGTCGACGATTGTCCTGTCTGTAGACTCGATGCACTGTACAGCACCCCGGGGAACTCCTGCCCCGTACAGGGCATCCTGCACTACCTTCGTAAGAATCAGGTTCGAGTGTAATGCCTCTTTGCCGCCACGTAAAATAACCGCGTTGCCCGATTTTAAACAGAGGACTGAAATATCTACAGTGACATTGGGTCTGCTCTCATATATAGCGCCTATAACGCCGAGGGGTACCCGCCTTTTACTTAATTGCAGTCCGTTAGGAAGTATTCGTTCTTCGATTATTTCTCCGATGGGATCCGGTAGAGATGCAACTGTTTCTACATCCTTGGCAATTGATTTTAAACGATCGGGAGTAAGCAGCAACCGGTCAAGCATGACCGCGCTCATGCCTGAAGCCTGAGCTTCTTTATAGTCCTTTCCATTGGCATCGAGTATTTCTTCCTGCCTGTTCAGAATTGCCTTGCTGACAGAGAGTATTGCTTTATTTTTGATCTCGGAAGGCAGAAAAGCGAGTTTCTTAGCCGCCAGTTTTGCCAGGGCCCCTTTTTCTTCCAGTTCACTGTTAGCCTGTTGCATATTTTTCTCCTTTTTTATATCTCCGGAGCTGTCCTGTTATATCAAAGGAGCACCATGTTATTACGATGGATGACATCGTGCCCGTACTCGTATCCCAGTATCCGGGATACCAATTCTGAATGGGAGCCTTTAATGGCGTTTATATCACGGGAGCTGTAATTGGAAATTCCGCAGCCTATATGATTACCCTGCATATCGTAAATCTCGACCGCGTTGCCGCGCTGAAACCTGCCTTCCAGTTGTACTATACCAGCAGGTAAGAGGCTTTTGTTCTTTACTTTTAATGCGGTGACAGCACCGTCATCGATTATCAATTTCCCTTTGGATGCAAGTCCGCTGAGCATCCATCTTTTTTTACTTTCAATCTTGCTTGACTGCGGCAGAAAAAATGTACCTGCATTTTCCCCGCTCACAATTTTTTTCAGAATGTCTTTTCTTGTCCCACCGGCAATGACCATCGATATGCCGCACGACGTTGCTATTTTGGCAGCTTCAATTTTTGTTGCCATTCCACCAACTCCATACGAACCTGCCGTGCGGCTTGCCATCCGCTGTATTCGAGCGTCTATATTCTTCACTTCACGTATCAATTCGGCATCCCCGGTTTCACGAGGATTTGCAGTATAGAGTCCGTCTATATCGGTAAGGAGTATAAGCAAGTCCGCGTCGACGAGGTTTGCCACCATCGCTGAAAGGTTGTCGTTATCGCCGAATACCGCACCGCCTATCTCATCCGTGGCGACTACATCATTTTCATTGACAATGCAGATTACCCGCAGATCCATAAGCGCAAGTAACGTATTTCTCGCATTTAAATAACCTGCCCGGCTGCTCAGGTCTGTCTTTGTTAAAAGTGCCTGGGCGACGGTGATATCATGGACTTTGAAAAGCTGTTCATATATCTGCATAAGTGAACTTTGTCCTACTGATGCAAGGACCTGTTTGAAAGGAATATCTTTTTTATCCCTGGCAAGTGACAATTTTTGCCTGCCTGCAGCAACTGCTCCCGATGTTACAATTATAATATCGTGGCCGTCATGATGCAGCGCGGCAAGCTGCCCTGTAAGGT
>CAZAIO010000155.1:0-4741 GCA_964485235.1 uncultured Dehalococcoidales bacterium | reverse complement strand
TATTTTATTATTCAGGCTCCTTATAATTCAAGCGGTGACTTATTATCAAAGGGACTATAATATTCACAGTGATAGTGCTGAGCCTCGATTATAAAAGACCGGCCAGTCAAAAGGCGATGGGCAAAATAATATGGAAATGATAAGCAAAATTAACCAAAGTGATAAGCAGGAAACTGGCGGGAGCGTATGGGAGTCGAACCCACCGAAGACACTACTCATGCCTCCCAACGGATTTGAAGTCCGCGAAGCCCACCGGAACTCAGACGCTCCCCCGCTTATTGTGTATTGTATCAGACTGAGGACGTTACGGCAGTTTTTTTGCGCCGGGCAATCTTAGACAGTATCACGCCGACCTCGAAAAGAACTATGATCGGCACTGCTACCAGCGCCTGGTTCACCGGATCGATCGTAGGTGTGATGATTGCACCGAGCACAAACGCACCTATATACCAGATCTTGCGGTATTTTACGAGCCATTCAGGTTTGATGACCCCTATTCTCGTAAGAAAGAAGAGAATGATCGGAATTTCGAAGCATAGTCCGATCCAGAACAGCAACGTGGTCAACAACGAGATATATTTTCCCACCTTTATCATGGGTTGGGCGACATCATCGCCGAAGGTGAAGAGGAACCCGAAAGCGGGCGGCAGGAGCACGAAATAGGCGAAGGCTGCTCCTATAATAAAGCAGATGACAACGGAAGGAAGCATAACGTATAAATATCCTCTCTCCGTGCGTGTGAGCGCAGGTCGGACGAAAGAGACAATGTTATAGAGAATATAGGGAAGACAGATAACCAATGCAAGGATGAGCGTCACTTTTATATAGGTGCCGACCATCTCCGTGGGCTCGGTATAGATAAGGGGAAGATCGGGGAACCTGTCTGTGGCAGGTTTTTTCAGGATATCGAAGATATTGAGGTAGTAAACGACATAAAATGAGACCGGAATGGCGACGATGAATGAAATGGCTATTCTGAAGATAATAGTGCGGAGCTCTCTCAGATGCCCCATGACGGTGAGTTCTTTTTCGGTGCCCATCTATTTGTCTTCTGGTGTGTGAGGTACCGGTACGTTGTCTGTTCCCTTCTCCGTCTGTTTCTCTCCCATGCTGTGTACCTTATCCTCTTCTTTCTTCGTTTCACCGCGCTCGCCGGAAAATTCCCTGGCAATTGATCGGCCGATCTCCGAGAGGTCTTCTTTGATCGTTTTTTCATCATATTCGACCTCACTGCTGATGGACTTGCTGAGGTCGAACGTAGCCTTTTTGAAGTTACGATAAAGCCTGCCCGCCTTTGCTGCCATTTGCGGCAGTTTCTCGGGGCCGAAAAACAAAAATCCCAGTACAAGTATAAGCAGAATTTCCAGAGGGCCCATGCCCATGAAGCTCATAGTATGTTTCTGACTCCAGCCTTTAATAGAATGACTTTATATTAAGAATAACCACGGTTACGGGAGGAAGGCCTGTAACAGCCTTCACATTGATCGTTATAAGAAAGACAGGACGGGAGAACGGTTATCCCTTTTTCTCGCTTGCTTCGCTCGATTTGGCAATAGTCTTGTCGTCCTCTTTGTCGACAATGCCCTCTTTCTCTTTTCGAAACTCGCGAATACTCTTCCCTATTGCGCCGCCGACCTGCGGTAATTTGCCGACGCCGAATATGATAAGTACGATGACCAGAATAATACCGATTTCCATAGGACCCATATGAAATGGCATTCTTTTCCTCCTTGACCGAATAACCTGCTTCAAATTCGATTATAGCATTGCACCTGTGCACAGTCAAAACAAATTGTATTATTTATTAACGAACGCACTGTTTATATTCCCGCCGAATAATCCATTTCATGTGCCTGACGGTCCATGTCAAGCGTCAGCACGCGTTCCAGCGGCAATAATATCTCTTCATCGGTCTTTCTCAGGTCTACGGCTTTAATATATTTACGACAGTTGTCACACGTATAAAGCCGGTAGTAGTTTTGCTCGTTAGTATAGTAGGCGAGGCTTTTATGGTCGTCATTACCGCAGTATGGGCACTGAAGACGTTTGAACAGCCATTGACTATCACATCGGGAACAGAGCAGCCATCTGGAGCCGCGTTCTTTATCCAGAAATGAGAAATCGGGACTTCCACCGCACACCGGGCAGTAGTTCTTTTGCCATAGCTCCTGGTTTACCAGCGGGGACAATGCCTCCGAGTACGATGACAGGACAGGAAAGAGCGTTACCTGGAGCACGCTGGATATAAGGGAGTTCGGTGCTCTATGGCAGTGCGATGTAGCATCCCGGGGCGAGCTTCCCTCCTCAAACCATTGTTTTACTGAATGAGCGAGGATATCGCTATTTTCGCAGCATACCAGCAAATGATCCTTTTCGGAGGTCTCCTGCGATACATAAGTACATGTAAGTGCTACTACTTTTTTAAAAAGGTTAAGAGTCTCTTCCCAGTTAATTGACAGGTCCGCGAAGGTGATTGCCGGAATGCTTTCGCCGAGGCGCTGTTCCGACCGTTGCTTAAATTCCTTGATAATTTCAGACTGGTCCGGCGGAGTGATTTCTATCTGTGCCAGGATGATTTGCCGAAAAAACTCCATATAGTCCGGCAGAGGCTGTTCAGCCTCTGCCAGTATTTCTATTATTCTATCTGTTGCCTTTTTGCCTGATATTGCTTTAGATGCAGTATCACTCATTTTTTACAACCTTATTATACCATTTACCGTGATGTGATTTTGCATATTCCGCGGTGACGCTGCCGTTGACCATTGATCTGAACGAACCGCCATGCGTTCGCATAAGCGGGTGAATTACGCCAAGATATACATGGACGAGCAGGAACACGAACGTGGTTATAAATGCGACATCGTGTGCAAAGACACACCACTGGAATACCGCAGGCGATAGTGCAGCTTTAAAAAACCACATGAGTATACCTGTAATGACGAAAACAGGCGCCATAATAAATAGCACGGTAAGCCATAACTTTTGACCCGAATTCATCTCGTTCTGCGGCGGCATCGCCGATTCATCGTTTAGAAAGTAGTATCGCGGTGCGGCTTGTAACCATGCCATATCATCGGCACCCCATGTGAATGCCTCCTTGATTGATGCGCGTGTTGTTTTTGGATTGGCAATCACCTGTATAAGAGGCGCCACGACAAAAATCACTGCGGCGACTCTATGTATAACGCGGGTCCAGGAGTCCTGCGCAAGAAAACCGGCCGCGGGAACGAAGAGGAATATACCGGTGATCACAAGGATCAGGAATGCAGCCGTGTGCACCCAGTGGAATGTTCGTGCAACTTTTGTATATTTCTGTACCGTTTCCATAATCGTTCCTCCGTTTTATTTCTTTACCTTTTCTTTCGGTTCCGACCTGGATACCATATTTGCTCTGGAAACGAGGTAGTTCAGTCCGAGTCCGAGTACGGCAATTCCGGTTACCGCGTAGCCGAGCGGTTTTATAATGTCTTCGGTTGCAATGGCAGCAGCAGGAATTTCCGGATTTGCCGGAAGTCCGTGGGCCTGCGGAGAATGGATGAGTACGTACATTACATGCAGCCCGCCCATCTCCTTTTCGCCGTATAGATATGCATCGGGATATTGCGCTTTTAATTCCTGTACCCGTGCCTTTCCTGTTGCGACGAGTTGGTCACGATCGCCGAAGACAAGCGCCCCGGTGGGGCAGGTCTTCACACAGGATGGTTCCAGTCCGTTTGTAATCCTGTCGGTACACATTATGCACTTGTGGATCTTACGAATAGTGGTAAGCGGTCCGCCGCTAGTCCTCGGGACATCGAACGGACAGAACTCAACACAATAGCCGCATCCGGTACAGATATCTTCGTTAAACGCTACGACACCTGTAGGATCGTGGTACAATGCCCCACTGGGGCATACCATCACGCAGGCGGCGTCGGTACAGTGCATACAGCTCCTTCTGCTGAATACCCAGTCAACACCTCCATATTTATTGCTTGATAATTCATTAAACTTGATTTTGACCCATGTGTTGTAAGAGAGGTCAGGGGGATTTTCATAGGTACCGCGGCAGGTGGTCTTTTCTGCTTCAAGTCCCCACCACTGCTTGCAGGCGACCTGACAGCCCCGGCAGGCAGTACATTTGCTCGAATCGTATAATATCGCTTTTTCTGTCATTTCTCTTCACTCCCTTACGCTTTCCTTACATTTACCAGAAATGCTTTATATTCCGGTATCATCGTATTTGCATCGCCAACGTGCGGAGTAAGCAGGTTAGCACTATCGCCGGTTACAAGTCCGGCATATCCCCAGTGCCAGGGCATTCCAATTTCATGTACCGTACTTCCGTTTACCTTGAAAGGTTTAAACCGTTTGGTAACCATCGCAACGGCTTCGAGGCTTCCTCTCGCCGATTCGACGACCAGTCTTCCTCCATTGACGATGCCCTTTTCTGCCGCGAGTTCTTCGCTTAACTCTACGAACATTTCCGGCATCAGTTCGGCAAGCCATGGAAGGTTTCTTGTCATTGGGCCGGTCTGCCAGTGTTCGACCAATCGGTATGTTGTGGCGATGATCGGGTATTGTCTGGCCTCACCATGTTGTGAATCTGCAGAAGCTCCCTTGAGGAATACAGGGCTGACCTGAGTACCGGACATCATATTTTCAACGGGGCTTTCCCACGGTTCATAGTGCTCCGGGAATGGACCGTCGGCCCGGCCGGCACCGAACAGGCGGGCAAACCCTTCACTGAGCATTATAAACG
>CAZAIO010000154.1:0-4853 GCA_964485235.1 uncultured Dehalococcoidales bacterium | reverse complement strand
CCTCACTGAACATAAGGTCTTCCCGCCGGGTGCTGCTGTGCAGTACATTGATAGCCGGGAATATCCTTTTCTCTGCCAGTCTCCGGTCAAGGTGTATCTCCATATTACCCGTGCCTTTGAATTCCTCGTAAATAAGGTCATCCATCCTGCTTCCCGTATCTACCAGGCAGGTCGCGATAATAGTAAGACTCCCCCCTTCCTCCGTATTACGCGCCGCACCGAAGAACCGTTTCGGCGGATAGAGCGCCACCGAATCGATACCTCCGGAAAGTGTACGTCCGCTCGGAGGCATAGCAAGGTTGTATGAACGGGTGAGACGTGTGATTCCGTCCAGCAGTATCACCACATCTTTGCCGACCTCTACCAGCCGCTTGGCACGCTCCAGGGCCAGCTCTGCGACACGAGTATGGTTCTCTACCGGCTCGTCAAACGTCGCGGCGACTACTTCTGCATTCACCGAGCGTTTCATATCGGTGACCTCTTCAGGTCTTTCACCGATCAGGCACACCATAAGATGAGGTTCCGGATATTTGATAAGAATCGCATTGGCGATATTCTTCAGGAGTACCGTTTTGCCCGCTTTCGGCGGCGAGACGATAAGCCCGCGCTGACCTCTGCCGATAGGCGACACCAGGTTTATAAGGCGCGTCGACAGATTGCGGGAATCGGTCTCCAGGTCGAACATTTTATCGGGAAACGTAGGAGTAAGAGAAGAAAAGCTCCGACGGCCTCTCGACTGTTCCGGATCTATATCATTCACGCTCTCCACGCGGAGAAGACTGTAATATTTTTCACTATCCTTGGGCGGTCTTGCCTGTCCCCGTACACAATCGCCGTTTCTCAGTCCGAAACGCCGGATCTGAGAATGAGAGATATAGACATCATCTGCCCCCGGAAGAAGGCTCTCCTGTCTCAGAAAACCATATCCGTCGTCCATGATATCCAGGATACCGCTGAGCTGGATGTAGCCCTGTTGCTCATTGTAGACCTGGGATAGACGTTGTATAAGCTCGGACTTCTTCATCCCCTTTCGTCCGTCTACTCCTTGCTGCTGTGCCAGTTCCAGCAATTCGTCACGAGTTTTACTTTCTAAATCACTTGCGTTCATTTGAATAACCCCTCATTTTTTTTTAGACATCCCTTCATAACGCTTTTAAAGCGATGTATTCGTTGAATAGCGCTCATGTCCTCCTTCCCTCCTCACCGGGGTACGGCTACATTCCTTTTCCCGTACCCATGACTTTTTCCCAGTCTTCCTTGAACCGGCGAATGCCTATATCGGTCAGCGGATGCTGTACCATTTGCAGCAGCACCTGATACGGGACCGTTGCGATATGAGCCCTCGCTCTCGCAGCTTCAAAGCAGTGCTGGGTATGTCTTATACTGGCGGCGATTACTTCGGTCTTTATTGTACCGGAGTACTGCGTATAGACATCGACGATGTCCTTCACCAGTTGCATACCGCTTTCGCCGATATCGTCGAGTCTGCCTACAAACGGACTGACGAAGGCTGCACCGGCTGACGCTGCAAGCAGCGCCTGGTTCACGGAGAAACACAGCGTAACGTTCACTTTGATATTCTCTTTCGATAATATGCCGGTCGCTTCAATACCTTCAAGCGAGGCAGGAATTTTCACCACGATATTCTTTGCCCATGTTGCGATTTGCCTTGCTTCATCAATCATACCGGCAACATCCTGACTGAGCACTTCCGTCGATACCGGACCCGGCACGACAGCACATATCTGCTGGACAAGCTTCCTATAGTCCACTTTGCCCTCTTTGGAGACGAGACTCGGGTTCGTGGTCACTCCCGTGATCACTCCCATCCGTACTCCGTGGCTGATATGCTCTATATTCGCCGTATCCAGAAAAAGTCGCATACTGTCACTCCGTTCCTTTTATCTTACTATGTCGATCTCAATCCCTGCCTGTTTCCAGTTCTTGAGCCGTATATCATAACTGCATGGTTACCTGCGTGCCTTCAACCAGCGTATCCTTGGCAGCATCGATAAAACCGAGGAAGAGCGGATGAGGCCTGTTTGGCCGCGATTTGAACTCGGCATGGAATTGACAGGCTACCATCCAGCGATGGTCTTTCAGTTCCACTATCTCCACCAGCCGGCCGTCAGGTGAAAGGCCGCTGGCGATAAGCCCCTTTTGTTCCAGCGTTTCACGGTATTCATTATTAAACTCGAAGCGATGCCGGTGACGCTCATATACCACCTGCTCTTTGTAAACACCGGCAGTTTGCGTTCCCGGCTGCAGGTGACAGGCATATTCACCAAGCCTCATCGTACCGCCTTTTTTATCTATATGCACCTGTTCCGGCATGAGGTCGATCACCGGATACGGCGTATCCGGATTGAACTCCGTGGAATTGGCATATGCATTCCCCAGCGCATACCTGCCGAACTCGATCACCATGATCTGCATGCCGAGGCAAAGCCCCAGGTAGGGGATCTGTCTTTCTCTGGCATATGTCGCCGCATTGATCATTCCCTCGATGCCCCGATATCCGAATCCGCCCGGTACTATAATACCCTGCGCCATCCTCAGCAGGTTCTCTTCATGCTTCTTTTCCAGGTCCTCGGACTGTACCCATATGAGCTCCACCTGGCGGTCATGATAGATACCGGCATGACACAGCGCCTCACGTACCGAATAATATGCATCCTGAAGCTCGACATACTTGCCTACCAGGGCTATATTCACCGGCTCCATGGGCGATTTAAGTGTCGCGACTATGTTGCGCCAGTTCTGCAAGCTCACTTCTCCGGCTTCAAGCCCGAGCCGTTTTACGATATGATCGCTCAGACCCGTCTCTTCCAGCAGGAGCGGCACTTCATAGATCGTTTCCGCCGTGACGAGCGGTATCACCGCCTGCCGTTCAACATCGCAGAACAGCGATATCTTGTCCTTTATGCTCTCCGATATTTCGTGGTCCGACCGGCACAGAACAACATCGGGCTGTATACCGATCCGGCGCAGTTCGTTCACGCTATGCTGCGTCGGTTTTGTTTTAAGCTCTTTTGTCGTCGCAATATAGGGCAGGAACGTCACATGTATATAGAGTACATTATCCCTGCCTTCCTCATTTCTCATCTGCCTGATGGCTTCCAGGAACGGCAATCCCTCAATATCTCCCACCGTACCGCCCACCTCGACGAGAATGACCTCTGCCGATGACAGAAGTGCTACTTCCCTTATTCTCTTTTTAATCTCGTTGGTCACATGCGGGACGACCTGAATCGTTCCTCCCAGAAAGTCCCCCCGCCTTTCTCCGGCTATGACCGAAGAATATATCTGGCCGGAGGTCACGTTCGAAGCCTGATTCAGGTCTATATCGATGAACCGTTCGTAGTGGCCCAGGTCGAGGTCTGTCTCTGCACCGTCCCCGGTCACAAATACCTCACCATGTTGATATGGCGACATTGTACCCGGATCGACATTGAGATAAGGGTCAAGCTTCTGGACTGAAACCGATATTCCCCGGCTCTTCAGGACTCTTCCTATCGAAGCAACGCTTATTCCCTTACCTACAGAGCTGACCACTCCGCCGGTTACGAAAATATATTTACTCATATGCGCATATTCTATCCCGGTATCTCAGCACGGGACCTCTACCATGTAGTGTACTATCATACATACGCTTATACACAGCTACTTTAACACGCTTTTGCTTAATACTTCGCAATGGCATTTGCGTTGACTATCTGAAAAGCCTTAATACAGCCTTTATTGGAAACGTAGAACAATCAAATGGTTCAATAGGATAAAGCGGTTTTCTATAATTATATGAATTGGAATGATGCTTGTCAAGTAAAATCATCATCTATAACATGTATCCCTGTAGCGGTGTCCGGGACCGGTCGACTGTCCGGTTATTACCTTCGTATGGGTAATTCCTCAAATGCGCCTTATTTACGTTTGTTAGCCGACATGACCGTATTTGTTCTTATTGACGTTTCACACCCACCTTCGTATATAGCGAATCATTACATACGCCCATCCGTCTGTTATCCGGAATAAACGAACTCACTCTTACCGGCGTCTTGTATCACCTTCGTAAGGGCGTATCTTTAGATGCGCCCTGTTTATGTCTGTTATCCGTAACAAACGTATCTTGTTTTATCAGCGTCACGGGCGGATTTAAAAATCCGCCCTTACATTCGTCTCCTTTATATATCGTTACTATCTAATAGAACCGATCCCGCAAATGGATATTTATTATATTCGGTTACAATACCTTTTCGTACGGGATTTTCCACTATGTATCCGGCAACCTCTTTTACCGATTGCTCCTTTCGAAGTACATGGTCATAATAACTTCTTTGCCATAATCTCTGGCTATATTGCTTCTTATATATGTAACTGCTTACCTGTTTGAACCGCTGCATATAGTTTCTCAATGAAGACGTTTCATCGCCTTCGATGAGAAGATGAAGGTGGTCAGGCATAAAGCAGTATGCAAGAAGCGTAAATCCGTATCGGTCACTTACCCTGTTCAAAATCAACAACACGGAATCGACCGTCGATTTATCAGTGAAATATAGATTTCTCCGGTATGTTAAACATGTAACGAAATAAATATAGATTCCGGTATAGTCAAAATTGTTCAGGCGTGTAGACAATTTTCTTTTCATGGTTGTTATACAGCAGGCGAATCTAATTCTGTCACTACCTCGTAAGGGCGTATCTTTAGATGCGCCCTGTTTACGTCTGTTATCCAGAACAAACGTATCTTGTTTTATCAGCGTCGCGGGCGGATTTAAAAATCCGCCCTTACATTTGATTACTTGCAAAAGAATACGACCACAGGAACAACCGTGTACGTGATATCATCGTAGGGG
>CAZAIO010000153.1:3130-4918 GCA_964485235.1 uncultured Dehalococcoidales bacterium | reverse complement strand
CGGCAATCGATTTTAGCCCGAGAATATTGGGCTTTGTATGCCACTGGTGAGCATACGGCGCCGCCGATTTGGCTGGAGTTTCCAGACTACAATATTCAACTGAAATAAGGCTCATCCGAGTGATGTGTTCCGGCAGAGTAGACCTGTCGTTTGTGCTTCGTGCTTTCCTGAATGATGCCGATGCGGTATTCATTGGTGGTTGCCGGCTCAATGAATGTAATTACATTACGCACGGCAATTACCAGGCACTGAACATGGTCCATCTGTGTAAAAAATTGCTGGAACATATCGGAATAAATCCGACGAGGCTCAGGGTGGAGTTTATGTCTGCCGGTGAAGGAAACCTCTTTGCTGAAATCATGAACGACTTCAGCAAGCAGATAAGGGACTTGGGGCCGCTTGGAAAAGGAGAGGGAGAAAATATCGGTGAAGATGAATTAAAGACCCGCCTCAGAGAACTGTTAAAGATCGTACCGTATATCAAGCTGGCAAAGAAAGAAAAGCTGGAATCCCGGCTCAGTAGTCTGGACCAGTATGACCAGTTTTACACCAGCGAGGAAATAGACGAGCTATTACGAGACGTGGTTTCCTACTACATCGACCCTGCAAAATGTCAGGCGTGCGGTATTTGTGCCAGAAAATGTCCTGTTGAGGCAATTGACGGCGGAAAGAACAGGATCCATATCATCGACCAGGATAAGTGCATTAAGTGCGGAACGTGCTTCGAAGCATGTCCGCCGAAATTCCAGGCGATAACTAAAATAATTCATGAAACGGTACCGGAACCAGTGCCCGAAGAAGAAAGGATGCTTGTCAGAAAAGGGGCATCTGAATAATTGCAAACCACGTGAACCGGTATACTGTAAAGATTATTAAGTAGTACTGCTTCATTCCGAAGCAGTACTACTTTAATTCCACAAGATATACAAAAATATCCTGATTGTCTGTTCTGTTATAATCTGACCTGAATATTAAGTTTGCTGTATAACTGAGACGTATAAAATAGTTCATTTTTAGCTACCTGTTTACAACAACAGTACGTTTTCATTGGTCTGAAGGTAGTAATTTGGTGCATAATACAATATAAAAATTCTGAGGGTGCATTAATGGATACCGTAAAACTCCTGATTGATTTTGGAAGCACTTTTACAAAAGTAGTTGCTGTAGATGCGGACAAAAAAACAATTCTCAACAGAGTACAGGTGCCCTCTACTGTCGATACGGATATAACCATAGGCCTTAAACAGGCGCTTAAGGAGATTGAGGCCGGAGCAAATGTGAGCGTGCAGGAAGAGAGCGAAGCGCTGGCATGCAGCAGTGCCGCAGGCGGGCTGAGGATTGTCTCGATCGGTTTTGTGCCGGAACTGACCAGTGAAGCAGCCAGGAGAGCGGCGCTCGGCGCCGGGGCGAAAGTAGTGGGTTGTTATTCATATGAGCTCACCGGACAGGAAATAGAAGAAATAAAAGATCTTCGTCCAGATATTATTTTACTGGCGGGTGGGACTGATGGAGGAGATAAAAAAGTAATTGTTCATAACGCACGGATGTTGTCCCGCATGGGGCTGGAAAATATCAATGTGCTTATCGCCGGAAATAAATCGGCGCAGGATGAGATCAAGGATATATTAAAAGGCTGTGGCGGGAATATAAAGTTCAGTAAAAACGTAATGCCCGAGATTGGCAAGCTTGAGACCGAACAATGCAACATCGATATAAGAGATATATTTATCAGGAATATCATTTAGTTTGCTTAATACTAAATCTAATTTAAAGTTATCTTCGGTATTC
>CAZAIO010000153.1:0-3120 GCA_964485235.1 uncultured Dehalococcoidales bacterium | reverse complement strand
AAATAGCCCCATCATATACTGAAAATGCAACTTTTTATCAGGAATATCATCGAAACGAAAGGTATAGCGAAAGCCAGGTCCATTGTTAAGGATATCATCATGCCGACGCCTTCAGCAGTCCTTGCCGCGGCAAAATTGCTCGCAGAAGGTACTCCGAATGAGCCCGGATTCGGCGATCTGATCATTGTAGATGTCGGCGGTGCCACCACTGACATACATTCCATCGCAAGGGGAAACCCTACGAAAGGCAATGTGGTAATGATGGGACTTCCGGAACCTTATGTAAAGAGGACCGTTGAAGGAGACCTGGGAGTCCGTTTGAATATAAGTACGCTCGTAGAATATCTGGAGGAAAAAGGAATTTTACCGGATAAAACTCTTGAAGAGGCTATAAAGGAGATTTCAAGGCCGGGGATTATTCCACAGACCGAATCGCAATATACGGCAGATATGCTGCTTGCCTCGGTGGCGGTGGAGGTTGCTATGGACCGCCATGTCGGTAAAGTGGAGATAGTTTTTACCCCGTCGGGGGAAATGGCAGTGCAGCGAGGCAAAGACCTGACAGAAGTAAAACATGTGATCGGCACCGGAGGGCCTCTGGTTTTTTCTCATGGTCCCCGAAAGATAATGGAAAAGGCCTTATTCGATGAAAAACACGCGGATATTCTTAAACCGAAACACCCGCAATTCTATATCGATAAAGAATACATATTGTATGCGGCAGGGCTTTTATCTCAAACTGAACCGGAGCTGGCGCTTGCCGTCATGAAGCGGTATATAGTTCCGGTTTAGCGATAAAGTTATCCGCTTCGCGAACTGTCTGGCTTTCCTGTATTTCACATTTCGTTCTATTTGTAAGTCATACGTGTATTATTAACAAGAACAAGGACGATATAACAGACGTTTAACAGTATATTCATATGAGACTGATAAAAAAAACGCCCCGATTGTATCGGGAACGGGTGTCAGGGAATGTTCCCCTGCCTGCTATTTACCCGGGACCGGGGGATAAATGGGGATTGAATATGTTTTTAAGCACTCTTATATGCATTGTATTAACAAATAATGGAATGATATTATTTTAAATATATAAAGGCATAGTCTGTTTTGCCTTTCAAAGGAATAGCGAATAAAATTTATAGCAGATGGAGCTGGTAGAGGTAATCTTCTTTAATATAAAGATTTCAAATAATTAATTATCCGGTAGGTGAAATATGCCTAAAATTTATATAGTAGATGTTACAAACAGGGACGGTGTACAAACGGCAAAACTCGGGCTTTCGAAACTGGCCAAGACCATGCTCAATATTTATCTCAACGAGCTCGGGATTTTTCAGTCCGAGTACGGATTCCCGACAACAAAACACGAGTCCAATTACCTGAGAGCGAATCTTGAGCTTGCTGATATGGGTGTTATACACCCCATGCGTCTGAGCGGATGGATAAGAGCTTCGGCTGTCGATGTAGAGACTACATTCAGAATGGTGCCGGAAATCAAATATCTCAATCTCTCCATTTCCACTTCGCATCAGATGCTCATTGGTAAATTCCAGGGCAGAAAAACGGCTCAGGATATAATCGACATGATGACGGACTCGGTGGACGCGGCACTTGCGGCCGGCGCTAAAGAAGTCGGTGTGAATGCTGAAGATGCATCACGGACTGATCTGGGCTATCTTGTTGAGTTCGGCCTTGCGGCGAAAGAGCACGGTGCAGCCAGACTGCGCTATTGCGATACGCTTGGCTATGACAACCCGTTTACTATCTATGAGACGTCAAAATATCTCGCTGAGAAGGTGGCAATGCCCATAGAAATACACTGTCACGGCGATCTAGGCATGGCTGTAGCAAATACTCTGGGGGGTGCAAAAGGTGTCATCGACGGCGGGCAGGATGTCTATGTGAATACCACTGTTAACGGTATCGGCGAAAGGGCAGGCAATGCAGACCTCTTAGCCACTATACTTGCCGTCACAAAATCCAAGCGTTTTTCCAAAAACTACGACCTTGGCATGCCGATAGACCTGTCAAGGTCGTGGACTTTAGCGAAATATGCCAGTTATTCATTCGGCGTTCCCATACCGATCAATCAGCCGGGCGTCGGCGCCAACGCCTTTGCCCATGCTTCCGGCATTCATGCCGACGGCGTATTAAAGGACCCCGAAAATTATGAGCTGTATAATCATGAGGAGCTTGGCAGGGGTGAACCGGAACTGGTGGAAACAGGACGGGAAATATCGTCAGGTGAGTACGGTGGCATTTCAGGGTTCCGACATATCATGGGTAAGATGGAAGTGACGTTCGAAAATGCCGAGGAAGCAGCCGAGATACTCGAGCTTGTCCGCTATGCAAACGTGCTGGCGCATAATCCTCTGGTTGAAGACGAGTTGTTGTTTATTGCGAAATATCCACAAATCGCGAAGAAACTATTAACGTTGACTCCTCTGTCCAAATAAGTTAATAAACCGCGGATAGATCGCGTAACGAGATTCTTGTTTTCTGCATCTGTATGATGTCATGCAGAGAATGGAAAGATATACGAGGTTTATTGTGATAGAGCTTATACCGATAGGTGAAGTGCAAAACGATATAGACAGCCTTGACAGGACGGATGCGGGTGCCGTGATATCGGACATCGTCATATATGAGCAATTTGCCCCGGCGCTCGACTGTATTGAAGGCTTCTCGGACCTTTTAATACTTTACTGGATGGACAGGCTTTCTCCTCAGAGAAGGTCTGTTATGAAAGTACATCCGCAGGGGAGAGAGGATATGCCCCTCGTGGGTGTGTTTGCGAGCAGAAGTCCGGCACGTCCCAATCCCATCGGCGTTACCAGGGTAAAGCTTCTCGAAAGGCACGATAACATAGTGAAAGTCAGGGGGTTGGACGCGGCAAACGGCTCGCCCGTTATAGATATTAAACCGTATATCCCCCAACAGGATTTAGAGGATGAAGTGGTCCTCCCCGACTGGATAGATAAACTGAAATAGCATTCCTGCTCACCGGCAGATGCAAATATGATTGACAGCTTTGTGATGCCACGATACAATTAACCGTGTCGTTACAGGGCGGGCGTAACTCAGCGGTAGAGTGCTTGCTTCCCAAGCAAGACGTCGAGG
>CAZAIO010000152.1:0-4993 GCA_964485235.1 uncultured Dehalococcoidales bacterium | reverse complement strand
GGGGAATATACTGAAGCCCCAGCCTGGTATAGAACGGTTCTTCGGTTGTGAACTTTTCGAGCACACCGGTGGACAGGTCCGTAATCCCGTATTCGCTTAACTTAAGGTCCTGCTTCTGTCCCCTTTGCCTCAGGAGCACATTATGTTCCTTGCTGCCGGTAAAATACTGAAGCAGCGAACCGAAATATTCATGCTCAACCATCCTTAAATCAGCCTGCAATTCGCCTTCGAGTATAACGCTTGCCCTTGTCGTGCCCTGCGATAATACTTCCTTTACATACGGCAATTTAACGAACGCGGCGATCACCTGCCCGGGATCGTCCGCTGTGCCCATCAAATCGATATCGCCTACTGTCTCCCGAAAACGGCGCAGGCTGCCCGCAGCCGTCAAGTTTTTCGCATTCGATGCGGCACGGAGCGCTTCGAACACCTCTTCAACCAGGGGGAGCGCATGCCCTATTGGGATACGCCGGTCTTTGCGACGAAACATCTGGATTTGATGAAGGATATTCTCCGCCACCTTATCTCCCATTCCGGGAATACCGGTAAGCTTTTTTTCAAGAATGGCCTTTTCCAGATCATCGACCGAACCGATACCGCTTTCTACAAGGCGTTTTGCCGTTTTCGGACCTATGCCCGGTATTTCCATAAGCACTGTTATTCCGCCGGGAAACTCAGCCTTCAACTCTTCATAGTAGCCGAGCTTGCCGGTAGAAATGAGTTCCATTGTCTTTTTTGCGATCGCCTCGCCAATGCCGGGGATATTCTTCAAATCGATGCCGTCTTTGAGCACAAGTTCAAGCTCTGTCGGCAGTTGCTCGATAATATGTGCCGCGCGTTTATATGCCCTGATCTTGAACTGGTTTTCCCCTTTAAGCTCAAGCAGGTCGGCGATATCCTGAAAAACCCTGGCAATCTCGATATTCTTCATCGTTCATGCATGCCCTTATGCAGTCGTTATCACCTCATTATAACTCATGAACTGCATCAAATTAATCACCCCCGGGCACTTTTATAGAGAGAACTAAAAGAATGTATAACACAGAAATAGCCGGGACAGGAAATGTATCGGAACTGTGAAATGATAGTACCGAATATCGGGACTTATAAATCTGACGGGAAGTTACTACTTGCCGCAGCAGTGCTTGTATTTTTTCCATGAACCGCAGGGACACAGGTCGTTGCGTCCCACCTTTTTACCGGGAGGGATTACCTTCTTCTGCGCCTGCCTTTGAGATTGCTCGTCCCGCCTGGTAATACTCGCCCTGTAGATTATATGGACAAGGTCATACCGTATATTGGCAAGCAGGCTTTCAAACAGCGCATGACCTTCTTTTTTATAGATTACCAGCGGGTCTACCTGCCTCACCGCCTGGAGCCCCGCCCTTTCACGCAAATGGTCCATAGCGGTAAGATGCTCTTTCCAGAGATTGTCTATCGTGCTCACCATTACAAGCCGCTCAAGTAAGCGCATCTGCTCCGCGCCGAACTCCTCTTCCCGTTGTTCGTAGAGATGGACGGCATAATCAACCAGCATATCCTCAAGCTCTTCGGGCCGCATTTGCGCAAACTTCTCCGCGGTCATATCGGGCGATAACTGAAAGATCTTCTTCAGGTCCTCGACAATCCCCTTATAGTCCGGTTCCAACTGCCCGTTGCCGCAATGGCTCTCCACCAGCCCGCGTATCTCTTCTTCCACCATTGTGAGAATATTCGACTTGAGGTCAGCGCCGGACAGGACTTTCCTTCTCTCGCTGTAGATTATCTCGCGGTGCCTGTTTACTATATCGTCATAATCAACCAGATGTTTCCGCAGATCGAAATGGTATCCCTCAACCTTGACCTGCGCGTTCTCTATAGACCTGCTGACCATGGAATGTTCGATCGGCGTGTTTTCGTCCATACCCGCCCATTCCATGAAACCTTTCACGCGGTCCCCGCCGAACCGCCGTACGATATCGTCTTCCAGAGAAACGAAGAACCGTGAACTGCCCGCATCGCCCTGACGTCCGGAACGTCCGCGTAACTGGTTATCGATGCGCCTGGACTCATGCCGTTCCGTGCCGATCACATGAAGCCCGCCAAGCATTATTACCTTTTCATGTTCTTTCTGCCATTCCTTCTGCTTCGCTTCCAATTCTTTACCGTTTTCGGAAAAATCTTCCTGCTCCGGAGGCTTGCCGCCCAGCAGGATGTCAACACCGCGGCCTGCCATATTGGTCGACAGGGTCACCGCTCCTGTTTTACCCGCCTCGGCGATTATCTCGGCCTCGCGCACATGGTTCTTTGCATTGAGCAATTGATGAGGAATCCCTTTCTTCGTGAGAAGTTCGCTCAGCCGCTCCGACTTGTCTATTGAAACCGTGCCGATAAGCACCGGCCTTCCCTCGTTATGCAGCAGCTCTATTTCCCTGGCAACTGCTTTGAATTTCGCTGCTTCGTCCTTGTATATCTGGTCGGGAAAGTCCTGCCGTATCATCGGCTTGTTCGTGGGAATAACGACTACCTCGAGCTTGTATATCTTGTGAAGCTCCTCAGCTTCGGTCGCCGCAGTACCCGTCATACCTGCAAGCTTTTTATAAAGGCGGAAATAGTTTTGGAACGTAATCGTGGCAAGCGTTACGCTTTCCCGCTGTATTTTCACGCGCTCTTTCGCCTCGATAGCCTGGTGTAACCCCTCTGAATACCTCCGTCCGAACATCAATCGCCCGGTAAATTCGTCGACAATGATAACCTGCCCGTCTTTTACCACATAATCACGGTCCCGCTTAAAAATAGCCTGGGCTTTCAGCGCATTTTCCAGGTACTGCGTGAGATTGTAGTTCGACGGATCGTACAGGCTCGGCGATTTCAGCACGCCCTCATTGCGAAGTGCTCTTTCCATCTTGCCGATACCGTTCTCGTTCAACAACGCGGTGCGGGTCTTCTCTTCGATGGTATAGTCTTCCTCTTCATTCAACTGGGTTATCGCACGGGCGAATATATGGTATTTATCGGTCGCTTCTTCCGCAGCGCCGCTTATAATCAGCGGAGTACGCGCCTCATCTATCAGAATGTTATCCACTTCATCGATAATGGCATAGTTCAGCTCCCGTTGAACGCACTGCGAAAGGTCTAAAACCATATTGTCCCTGAGGTAATCGAAGCCGAACTCGTTGTTGGTGCCGTAGGTGATATCCGCTTGATACGCCTCACGCCTGTTCACAGGGCGGAAATGAGGCCAGCGTTTTCCTTCCGATTGATATTCGGGATCGTAAATCAACGCAGGCAGATGTTCGTCGGGGTTCTGCTGCGGGAAAATGCTTGCAATGCTCAGCCCGAGCAAATGATAGATAGGCGCCATCCAGTATGCATCACGCCGGGCAAGATAATCGTTCACCGTGACAAGATGGCATCCGTTTCCGGCAAGCGCATTCAAATAAAGGGGAAGCGTTGCTACCAGCGTCTTTCCTTCACCAGTCTTCATCTCGGCGATCTTTCCCTGGTGAAGGACTATTCCGCCTATAAGCTGGACATCGTAATGCCGCTGTCCAATCGTTCGCCTGGCAGCTTCCCTTACAGCCGCAAATGCCTCGGGCAACAGGTCGTCGAGTGTCTCGCCATTATTTAACCTGTCCTTAAATTGGCGGGTCTTATCGTGAAGCTCATCATTGCTGAGTTTTTGAAAATCAGGTTCCAGCGCATTTATTTTATCTATGATCGGATTTAACCGTTTCAGTTCTTTTTCATTGGAATCAGTCAGGCTTCCAAGCCAGTGTAATATTGACATAGAATCTCCTATTCAAACAGGGCACCGACGGACAGGCCAGTATGGATCCTGTTGATAGCCTCTCCAAGCAGCGGCGCCATAGATAACACCACGATCTTGTCCAGTTTTTTCCCGTCCTTGACGGGTACGGTATCGGTCACCACTACCTCTTTCACCGGTGATGAAGATATCCGTTCGATAGCGGGACCGGAAAATATAGGGTGCGTACAGCAGGAATACACCTCTGTCGCTCCCTTACTGAGAAGGGTTTTCACCGCATTGGTGAGCGACCCGGCTGTATCGATCTCGTCATCGACAGTAAGGGCACGCCTTCCTTTCACCTCTCCTATAACGTTCATCGTTTCCGTAGTGTCATTATTTCCCATACGTCTTTTCTCTATGATTGCAAGGGGAACATTCAGCTTCGCGGCGAGGTCACGCGCCCTTTTCGTGATGCCTATATCAGTCGCTACCACAGTAAAATCATCGAATCCCTTCTGCTTCCAGTAGTTCGCAAGAATCGTGAGAGCGGTAAGCTCGTCCACGGGAATATTAAAGAAACCCTGTATCTGGGCGGCATGAAGGTCGACGGTCAACAGCCGGTTGGCGCCGGCAGTGGTGAGCAAATCGGCAACCAGCCGGGCGGTAATAGGCACGCGGGGCTGGTCTTTTTTATCGGTGCGTCCGTATCCATAATACGGAATGACAGCGGTAATGCGGCCTGCGGATGCACGCTTGAACGCATCGATCATAATAAGAAGTTCAACGATATTTTTATTCACCGGAGAAGTCAGAGGTTGTACTACGAAAACATCCCGCTCGCGGACATTGTCCAGGATACGTACAAAAATATTTTCATTGCTGAATTCGAAAATTTCGGCCCGTCCAAGCGGTAATTTCAGGTAATCACATATGGACTTTGCAAGTACCGGATGTGCATTCCCCGTAAATACTTTAAGTTCATCCATTATTGCCTCTCCGCTATTTTATAGTATGCGATTATTATAACACTTACCTATCCTTACTTCTAAAATACCTGTTACTCCCATACCGGCGCATGTATAATATAATGTCTATGAAAAGTACTTTTGTCGAGCAGGTGATACAGCTCCTCAGCGAAGCATACGGCTATAAAAAATGGACTCCCGATCGGGACCCCGTCACCGTTCTCGTTCAAACTATACTGTCCCAGAACACCACTGATAAAAATTCCGACCGCGCTTTCGCGTCCCTTCTCGCCACATT
>CAZAIO010000151.1:0-5013 GCA_964485235.1 uncultured Dehalococcoidales bacterium | reverse complement strand
GCTATATAACTTCCGAAAATATAAACAACCTATAAAAGAGGACTTCTTTCACAGCGTACCAACGTACTGTATCTTGTGCCGTCACAGGTATCGATGCGAAAACGAGCACCGTTTTTTATCACCTTTTTTGAAGCTAATCCGTATCTGACAAACGGCCCTTTTTCCTGTTCGTTGCTATCTACATAACAGCTGAGAATATCACAACAAATACCTTATATCATGTATATTAACCACTATTTTGACAATCACATCGGTACTAAAGTCAGCTTTAAGTAGTACTAAAGTGGGATATACTCCCAATCGAGTATTAGCTAAGATTGGTTCAGTGCATCGTAAAACGAGTTAACGGGATAAAAAATTATCCGATAGATGCAATACAGAATAATGATAAACGCGGTGCACTGTTACGGACTATTTAAGAGAAATCCGGTAGAGTACCGGTTATACGATTCGACATGAAAAACAGCCGTACCGAAATTACAGAGCTTTTCGCTGAACCGGAACAGTCCGGCATATATCGAAGAGACGTCGAAGACGTCGAGAAGCGTTATATCCATGATATGGAATTTCTGTCGAGAGCCGCTATCGACCTTGCCGAAATCGCACCCGATAGAGATATATACCGTTTTATAGCGGACTGCCTGTATGAGCTTGTCGGAAACGCAGTGGTGATGGTAAGTTCATTCGATGAGACGACCGGCAGTTTTGCAGGACGTGCAATAGCGGGGACCGGTAATCGTTCAAATTCACTACTGTCGTTGCTGGGCAGAAATCCGGTCGGCATGACCACATTTATAACCGCTGAAGCAAAATCAGTCCTTATGAGCAACAAACTGCAAAAAGTGCCCGGCGGTCTCTATGAATTCTCTTTCGGCGCAATCCCTCAGGTTACCTGCCTGGCAATCGAGAAACTCTTCAACCTGAAAAGCGTCCATGTAGCAGGTTTTGTATGGAGAGGCCAGCTGTTCGGGAGTGCCTCTATTCTCGTCTGCGGAGATATGCAACTGGAAGACACGCGTGTAATAGAAACGTTCATTAACCTGGCGTCTATTGCGCTCCAGCGACGGTATGCCGAGGAAGCATTGCGTAATGCCCGTAATGAACTGGAAAAACGAGTGGAGGACCGGACTGCCGAACTGGCGAAAGAACGGGCAATGCTTGAAAATATTATCACATTGAACCCTTACGCCATATCGATACTTGACGCCGACGGTTACTTTTTAAGGAGTAACCAGGCTTTTATCGACCTCTTTCAAATACCGCCATCGCCCGGATTATCGGTTTTCGATAATCCAATAATCAAGGAAAACGGCTACGCCGGGAAACTTTCCGGGATAAAAGACGGCAAGACCGTGAGAATACCTGAAATGTGGTACAATCCTCACGATGTACAACCCTCGCTCAAGGACGAACCGCGCTATGTAAGGTCTTTATTCTTCCCTATTATGCATAATAAACATGAGATTGATTATATAGTCGCAATGCATGAGGATATTACGGAAAGCAAGATAGCCAAAGACAAGCTGAAAGAATCGGAAATAAAATACCGCCTGGTAGTGGACAATGCCAACCAGGCAATTGCGGTGATACAGGACGATATAATCGTATTTGCCAATCCGAAAGCGCACAAAATTACCGGATACTCCATAAACGAAATGGAGAACAAGCTATTCTCGGAAATGGTCCATCCCGACGATAGAAAAACCGTCCTGGAATTGCATCACAAGAAAGTAAACAGTGAAGCAACTCCGGACATTTACCAGTTCAGAGTTGTCGGCAAGAAAGGGAATGTCATCTGGATCGAGGTCAACGGAGTGCCGATAGAGTGGAAAGGCAGACCGGCAACGCTGAATTTTGCCACCGACATCACCGGTTATAAAGAAGCGGAACAACAGATGCTGGTCAAGGATGGTGCGATCACCTCGTCCATTCATGCTATTGCCATGACTGACCTCAACGGCAATATAACCTATGTGAACCCCTCTTTTCTGGAACTATGGGGATATGAGGACAGCACCGAAGTGCTGGGAAGACCGGGGGTTGACTTTTATCAATCATGTATAGACCCTGACAAAGTCCGGAATATAATCGCAATAAAAGGAGTATGGGTGGCTGAGCTATCCGCAAAGAAAAAAGACGGCTCCCTATTCAATGTACAGCTTTCGGCGCATGTAATAAAAGACCATGAAGAGAATCCTCTCTGCGTTATGGTCTCCTTCCTGGATATAACCAGGAGAAAGGAAGCTGAAGAAAAGGCTCTCGCAAATTATCAAAAGATGACCCGGAACATGGAAGATACCATACAGGCAATGGCTATGACCGTAGAATACAAGGACCGGTATACCGCCAGCCACCAGAGAAGAGTCGCGCAATTAGCCCTTGCCATTGCCGATGAAATGGGGATGGGAGAAGACCAGAAGAAGGGGCTCTATCTTGCGGGGCTGGTACATGACATCGGTAAGCTGCGGGTCCCTGCCGAGATCCTTTCCAATCCGGGAAAATTGTCCGACGCCGAGTTCAGCATGATAAAGATGCACCCGCAGACCGGCTTCGATATTTTAAAATCCGTGCAATTTCAATGGCCTCTGGCACAGATCGTGCACCAGCATCATGAAAGGATAAACGGCACCGGTTATCCGGACGGTATTTCAGAGGATGGTATATTTCTGGAGTCGAAAATTATTGCGGTAGCCGACGTGGTAGAGGCAATGGCATCCCACAGGCCTTACCGGCCGGCTCTTGGTATCAACAAGGCGCTGGAAGAAATATCGCAGCATAAAGGTACGCTTTATGATACTGAAGTCGTTAATACCTGTCTTTACCTCTTCAATAAAAAAGGCTATCAACTTCTTTAAAATAACGTTTGCTCATTACTCCGTTTACACCCGTTCATAGCTAAAGAATCCATTTTTTCCTGATATTGCGTAAGCTTATAGCGAAAAGGCCCGCACAGAATACTATCAGGATAGCGAAGTCCCATGTAAACGAGAGTATATGTTCACCATTAATCGCCCCATGCAAAATATCGACACCGTATGTCAAAGGCAATATATAGGAAAGCGGCATTAAAAATACCGGTAGTGCCTGGACAGGAAAAAACAGGCCGCACAGGAACATCATCGGGAACCGGATGAAGTTAGAAAAGGTCTGAGCTTCGAATATTTCGCTCACCGAAACCGCAATGAATAATCCCATAAAGGCGGAAACAATCCCGGTAAGAAATAGTGCAGGTACAACCAGAGACCAGATTATGCTCGAGAGGTCAGTAAGAAATGCAGCAATAATAACCGGCACAAACCCATTTGCTACTCCGAATATAATAGCTCCGGAAGTTTTCGCAAGCATGAGCAGTCCTACAGGAATCGGGGCAAGGAGAAGTCGCTCGAATGACCGCATCCGTTTCTCGAACGTGATCGTTACTGCCAGCATCGATGTAGTCCCGAAGAGAACGGAAACCGCCATCACTCCGGGCAACAATGTCAATATATTTTCCGGCCCGCTCCCGGTCCTAATAAAAAACATCCCCGCCCATGCAAGTGGAAAGATAATACCCCAGCTGATATTCGGGGGTTTGAGATAATAAGCCCTGATATCTTTTACAAGGATATTCCAGAAGGCAATCCAGCGTTTCATTGACCGCCTCCTGATTTTTCTTTCTCTTTCCGCATTATACCCGCATCGATTTTAGTCAAACGAACAAAGACGTCTTCAATAGACGGATTGAGTTTGCGAGCCTCTACTACATCGATATTTCGCTCCTCTAAAAATCTTATCAAAGGACCGATATTCACCGGTCGCTCCGATTCAACCCTGATCTGCTCCCTGGTATTAGCAGTGAATTGGTATTCCGGAAACATAGAAGCAATATCTTCAATTGTGCTCTGCGGAAATGCTGATACCGTCAATAACAGAACTTCTTTAGTGTGAAACGATTGAAGCAGATTCACTGTGCTATCGATGCGGACAATACGACCGTTTACTATAAAAGCAATGCGTTCGCAGAGCCTCTCCGCTTCCTCTATATAATGTGTTGTAAGAAAAATAGTGGTTCCTGCTTTATGCAGGTCGGTAATGAGCTGTCGTACCTGCCGGGCACTGGCGACATCGATACCGGTGGTCGGTTCATCAAGAAATAAAACAGAAGGCCGGTGAACGATTCCTGCTGCAATGGTGAGCTTTCGTTTCATTCCCTTCGAATAGGCTGCGAACTTCCTGTTCGCGACATCCGAAAGACTAAATGTATTTAATAGCTCGCTTGCTCTGGCTTTCCGCTCATTTCCGCGTATTCCGTAAAGCGCCGCACAAAAGCAAAGGTTTTCCATACCGGAGAGTTCGGGATATAAATTACTTTCATCAGGAACAACACCGATAGAGTCCTGAGCCGCTTTCAAATTATTCGTACAATCTATTCCATTGATATGTATCTTTCCCGAATCCGACCTTGCAAGGCCGGTCAACATGTTGATAGTGGTTGTCTTTCCTGCACCGTTTGGGCCCAGAAAACCGAATAATTCACCGTTCTGTATTTCGAAACTTATATCGTCGACAGCTAAGACATCCTTATAATGTTTGGTTAATTGCGATGCCTGTATTGCGATAAAACTGTCCGGCTTGACCATTATATTTCCTTGCATGCCATAATCCATTCACCGTTTTCAGATTGTAAAGCGCCGTGAAGTATTTTTCGGGCATTCATCAACGCATCTTTATCGATAAAATAATGGACGCGAAAACCTTTACGTTTACCCTGCACAAGACCGGCTGTCCTCAATATTCTCAGATGTTGTGATACCGCCGATTGCGTTACTTTCAATTTACGTGCCAAAGCATTTACGCACAATGCGTTGGATTCCTGTTGCGTGCAAAGAATTTTCAACAGCTTCAATCGAGTTGGATCTGCAAGCAGCCCAAATAATGCCGATTGTTCCTCTATAGTTGCCACGAAAAGCCCCCGGGCTCTATAAGTATTAGCTAATATACTTATAATATCATAACCAATCGGGGCGGTTCAAA
>CAZAIO010000150.1:0-5108 GCA_964485235.1 uncultured Dehalococcoidales bacterium | reverse complement strand
TTTCACCATCCCGCAGAGCGATAAAAAAGTGAATATTATCAAAGTCTCTGACACACGGGGATTTTCACAACAGGCGGAATTTACCATCGAAAATTTACCGCCTTCCGAACCTTCCGCACTGACTCCTGTATCGGGTGAACAGATAGCCATCTTCAATTCAACGCTCGATATGCTGTTCAAAGGTTACCGGCTGTTGTTCGACAAAACTTACGGTATCAATATGATCGATTTCAGCTGGTCGGTCCCTTCTGCAAGCGAACCGTTGAGCTACATAGTGCAGATTGCAAGGGACAATAGCTTTACCTCACTCGTTCTGAACAAAGAAATCGAGGGCGACACAAGCTATATGGCAATGGACAGTAACCCGTTCACCAGCGGGCATTACTGGTGGAGGGTCAAAGCAGTTGACTCCTTCGGAAATGAAAGTGCGTGGTCGGATACAGCAGAACTGGATATAATAACCGCTCCTCTTAGAGTAATTATTATCTCTTCCGTAGTCGTGCTTCTCTTCATCGGTGCGATTATTGTCGGAATTATGGTTGCACGGGCACTTACCGTACGTTAAACCTGAATGCTTTTATAATACAGGCGCACATCATACTTCAAATATACCTTCCGGACGGTCAATATATTTTAGTCCATTTTCATTCTGCATATGATAATTCGACCTTTTCTTACCTGCGCAATCACGGGGCTCCGTAATCGTGTCTAGAACTGTATTCTAGAATATTATCACTTCCAACCGTATCCGATATATGCAATAGTACATAGAGAACGAATTAACGCCGGTGGAAGCATATGACGAGTATGGTCGACCTCCTCAGGCAGAACAGGAAAGAGGAGCTGTGGCATATGTGCTGCGGGTTCCTTGACCTCGACATGGGCGGGTTTATGGACATCCAGCGGCAGCTATTGCTGGAACAGTTGAATCTTCTGGACGGTTGCGAACTCGGAAAGCGGGTCATGAAAGGTCCGGTACCCCGGACAGTCGAAGAGTTCAGAAAATATACTCCGCTCACCACATATGCACATTATTGCCCCGACCTGCTTGAAAAAAGAGAGGACATTCTGCCAGAAAAGCCTGTTTTGTGGCAGCACACATCGGGAAAAACCGGAGAATACGGTTACAAGTGGATACCTCTGACCGAACGGTTTTGCGAACGTCTTTCGAAAGTACTGCTCGGCGTTGCAATATTGAGCGGATGCAAGGCGAGAAATACAATCACCAGATTAAAAGAGAACATGAAAATGGTATACGCCGTTGCGCCGAGGCCGTATACGTCCGGCACTTTGCTTTACGTTCTCCAGAAAGAATTCCCCCTCAGAAGCTTCCCGTCACTCGAACAATCGGAGACAATGTCATTCGAATCAAGAGTCAGAGAAGGCTTCCTGCAGGCACTGGAATACGGGCTCGACGGATTTTGCGGCCTCGCTCTTGCACTGGTAGCGGTAGGAGAGCAGTTCCAGTCGAGTGCACATAATGCCGGTTTAGCTTCTCTTCTTACACGTCCCCGGTCTTTAATTCGCCTGACAAAAGGAATGCTCAAAAGCAAGCTCGCCGGACGGCCTTTATTGCCACGCGATCTCTGGGAAGTGAAAGGAATCATGAGCGGCGGTACGGACTGTGCCGTGCTCAGAGAAAAAATAAAAGAACTATGGGGTAGATATCCGCTGGATACGTATACCTGCACCGAAGGATGTGTAATAGCCACGCAAACATGGGACTTTCGTGATATGTCCTTTATACCTGACCTGAACTTTCTTGAATTTATTCCGGAAGAAGAGGTACTCAAGGAACAGCGAACCAGATATTACAAACCGCGTACTTTGCTCCTTGACGAAGTCCGGCAGGGGGAAGTGTATGAGCTTGTTATTACCAATTTTCACGGTGGTGCAATGGTCAGATACCGTATCGGCGATATGATAAAGATTACTGCGCTGCGTAACGATGAATTAAATATCGATATACCTCAAATGTCATTCGAGCGAAGAGCCGACGACCTTATCGATCTGGCAGGTTACGTTCGGTTTACAGAGAGGACTATATGGCAGGCAATAGAGAACAGCGGTATACCCTATGAAGACTGGACAATACGAAAAGAAATAGATAAAAAATCTTTCGCGCATATCTACCTGGAAATGAGAGAGGGATACCAGGGTAATGAAACGGACCTTGCACTACGTATCTACAACGAAATACAAAAGCTTGACGAAAGGGTAAACAGCGCCTCAATTTACAGTACTCTCGAAAGCTTGCTCGGCATTATGCCCCTGAAAGTATCTTTGCTTCCCACCGGCACGTTTGCCGGTTATATCTCGCAACGTAATAAAGAGGGAGCAGACCTTGCACATGTAAAACCGCCTCACATCAACCCTTCCGATGAGATACTATCACAACTGGGCGCGGAAAGAATGGTGAAAAATAAAGCACCCTCCCGTTCGAAATCATCTCCGGCCCATATCCGTTGAACAAGGAACAGTGTATGCTCTAGAATATAGCACGGTTACACCGTATTTTGTATTTCCACACCGGCAAATCTTAGCTTCATTATCGATAAAAATTACCCTGAACACTCAGATTTGGCGTAGTACTTTGGTACCATTGACAGTTTTCACCAGCCTCATATAATATATTCACATATGAACATCTATATATTTATCCCTTTGTTCGCCCTCGTAATCTACATTTCAATCTTCGTTCCGCTAGCTGCACACAGGCCGTGGAAAAGCCGCCACAAATATTTTGCTATAACCCTCGCAGGAGCTATTGCATGGAGCCTGAGCAATATACTGTTCCGCAGCGAATACCTTATGGACTATAAACTGCTGCTCTCGAAGATCACCATCTGCAGCTTTTTATTTATGACCATCCCCTTTTCCTATTTCATCACTACGTTTTATCGAAAACCATCGAAAAACTGGTTGTTTCTGGCATATGTACCGCTTCTATCGTCTATCGTGCTAGCAATACTCGGTTACTTACCGCAATCTGTTGCTTTCGGTCCGAGCGTTTACCCCGTGTATAATATACCTCTTCTCCTGATAACTGTCGTGCTTCCGCTGACTATACTTGCCGTTAAGGGAGTATATAAACTCCACGATCATCTCATGCATGCCGAGACACCCCTTGTGTACAACCAGATAATGTACCTTATTTTTTCCATTGTCCTGCTGGTGCTCTTCGTCTCGAGCAACCTGTTTCTCAGAGGAAGACAGCTCCCCATAGCGCATATGGGCAGCCTGCTGATAGCGCTTATCCTGGCATATGCCATATTGAAACACCAGTTAATAGATATAAAGCTGTTCTTCAGAAAAGGAATAGCCTACGGCGGCCTTATAATCTTTGTCGCCACAATCTATTTCATCCTGTTTCACATATCTTTTATCTGGCTGGATTTTCAAATCAATACCGCTTCCGTTGCTATGGTCACGATCATATCGGGCGTTATAACCATTTCATTCTATCCTCTACTCAACATCGTTCAGAGCAAGGTCGACCATATTTTCTATGGTAGCACGTATGATTATCGCCATATGCTCATTGAATTCAGTAAAAAAGCCAGCAATATTCTCAAATTAAATGATCTGGCAAACGAACTGACAAATCTGACTGCTGCGGCAGTATCCGCCAGGAGAGCTTATCTGGTTGTATTCGACTCTTCCAATGAAGAGCGGTCCACTCAGTTTATAAGCAGAGATTCGGACAGAAGCAACCCTCCAAAGATACGTTTGGAACGGTACAGCCCGATTATAAACTGGCTGAAAAAAGAAAAGAGAATTCTTTTCAGGGATAACCTGGACGTACTTCCCGAAATATCGAGTCTCTGGGCAACAGAAAAACAGTCCATTATGTCGGCTGAAATCGAGCTGTTTGCCCCGTTGATCAACCGGGATAAATTGATCGGCATTCTCATGTTGGCCAAAAAGAAGCACCGGGCGACCTACGAAATAAGCGATATAGAACTTATCAACGCTCTGACGAGTGAGATCGCTATTGCTATAGAGAATGCACAGCTTCACGCAAAAATAACTACCCAGGCGATCACCGACGATTTGACCGGACTGTTCAACCGCCGGTATTTTGACGAACGGCTTAACGAAGAAATCGCCAGGCATAACCGTTATGGCGGAACATTCTCGTTGATACTGTACGACCTGGACTATTTCAAACACTATAACGATACTCACGGTCATAATGCCGGTGACAAGCTCCTGCAGGAAATTACACGCAACGTGAACAGGTTACTGCGTAACGTCGATATGGTATTCCGGTATGGAGGCGATGAATTCGCTATTATTGTACCCGAGACATCTTCTGAAGATGCGTTATCGATAAGCGAGCGTGTACGTACGTCGGTGGCCGCTATAATGGAGACAAGAAGCATCGGGGTCACCATAAGCATGGGAATTGCTTCCTTCCCGACAGACGGCACTATGGTTGAGGACCTCGTTCAGGCAGCCGATGCCGCGCTTTACCAGGCAAAGCAGAGCGGCGGTAATCAGACCGCTGTCTTTTCTCAGCTTGTCGTATCCCCTCTGGGACACGCCGTTTCCAGAATATGCGAAGAGAAAACTACTTTAAATGCGATAAGGGCGCTGGTTACTGCGGTCGATACACGGGACCATTACACCGAACACCATTCACAGCAGGTGGCACTCTATGCAGGGGAACTCGCCGTAGTAGCAGGACTGCCGCAAGCGAAAATTACCACACTGAAAACAGCCGCAATGCTCCATGACATAGGCAAAATCAGCATCCCCGATGACATCCTCAATAAGTCGGGAATACTTACCGGTGAAGAATGCAAGATACTCCAAAGTCACAGCAGTACAGGGGTTAGTATTATCAGTCACATTTCCAGCCTGACCGATTGTATTCCTATCATCCTCCATCACCACGAACGCTTCGACGGTTCAGGATATCCCGATCGATTAAAAGGCGAGGAAATTCCGCTCGAGGCTAGGATATTATCAATAGCCGATGCTTTTTCAGCAATGATATCCGAACGCCCGCACCGGAGAGCGCTCTCTATCGATGAAGCAATACAAGAACTGAAATACGGCAGCGGTACACAATTCGATCCGGACCTGACAGCGCTTTTTATTCC
>CAZAIO010000149.1:0-5149 GCA_964485235.1 uncultured Dehalococcoidales bacterium | reverse complement strand
TCGGCGCCGTATTGCGCAAGGTTACTGGCCGGTCTCGGCGCGGAAGTAATAAAAGTTGAAAATCCCGTGACCGGCGATGAAGCCAGACAGCACGGCCCGTTCCCGGACGGTATGCCTGCCCCTGAAAAAAGCGGCCTCTTTCTATCGCTGAATATGAATAAGCTGGGTATTACTTTAAATCTTGACACGATGACCGGGAAAAAGATTTTCAAGAGGTTGATTGAAGACGCCGATATTTTTGTAGAAAACAATGCTCCCGAAGTTGTTAAGAAACTCGGTATGAGCTATGAAGAATTAATAACCATAAATCCGAAGTTGATCATGGTATCGATCACTCCCTTTGGACAGACAGGGCCGTACAGAGACTATAAAGCATATGATATTAATTGTTGTGCCGCCGACGGTGTATCTGTCGGTATAGGGGAACCCGAACGTGAACCGTTACCGTTACCTCTGTCACAGGGAAGTTATCAGGCCGGTGCCAGCGCTGCCGTAGCTGCTCTTACCGCGCTCTTAGCCCGCAGGAAAACAGGGGAGGGTCAATACATAGATATCTCGGAAGTTGAGGTCATGGCAACGCTCCACATGGCACAAAATATTCTTACGTTTCTCTATCGTGGAGTGACCGGAATCAGACGGGGAATTCACGGCGGCTTTTTTCTTTATCCCGGCAGTGTTCTCCCCTGTAAAGACGGCTATATAAATCTTGTTGCTCCGCAATTAGACCAATGGACGAGGTTTTTAAACATGATAGGCAATCCGTCATGGAAAGATGATCCAAGATATCAAAACCGCCGTGCCATGCACGAGCACTATCCTGATGAAGCAGACGCTCTCCTTAAACCGTGGTTAAAGGAGTATACAAAAGAAGAGGTTTTTCAAAAGAGCCAGGAAAACCGCGTTCCACTTTCACCAGTATATGATATAGGTGACCTGGTAGACCATCCGCACCTTAAAGAACGTCATTTCTTCACTGAAATCGATCATCCGGAGGCGGGTACGCTTAAATATCCGCTCGGTCCGAGCAAATTTTCTGAAACCGACTGGAATATCAGGAGAGCAGCGCCGCTGCTGGGACAGGATAATGAAGAAATTTTATGCCGGAGATTAGGTTATTCCAAAGAAGAATTCAATACACTGAAACATACCGGTGTTATCTAGTTCAGGCAATACTCTACTGTAACAGATTATATGACAAAAAAATAACAGGCGGAGACATGAAATATCCTCTTGAAAATTACAGAATACTGGACTTCGGTACTGCGTGGGCAGGCCCGCAGGTCGGACAGATCCTTGCCGATATGGGTGCAGAGGTTATCAAGATAGAATCACGGAAGAAAATGGATGGGGCAAGAATGGGACGACCGATCGTGGTCGATGATGCTGCGGGTGGAGATAAAGGACAATGGCCGGACATGCAACCTGTTTTTCACGGTTTAAACCGCAACAAACTGAGTTTCACCGTTGATGTGAAAAATCCGCAGGGATTACAGATCATCAAAGAGCTTGTAAAGATAAGCGATGTGGTCAGCGACAATTTCAGCCCCGGCACTATGACAAGGCTCGGGCTGGGTCATAACGATCTGGCTGCGATCAAACCGGATATTATTTCAATATCGTTAACCGCAAGTGGCGAGAGCGGTGTTCTTAGAGATGCAATTCTCTATGCGCCTTCCATTGTTTCGCTGGGCGGTTTAGCAGGATTAATCGGCTATTACGGCGAAGATACCCCTTTACAAATAATGTCCCCTTACGGAGATGCCAACGCAAGTATTCACGGTGCTTTTTCAGTGCTGGCTGCATTATGGCATCGGGAAATAACCGGACAGGGACAACATATTGAGCTTGCGGAAGCTGAAGCGGTGACCAGTTTGCTGGGCGAGGCGATCATGGAATATACCATGAACGGAAACTCGATGGGTTTTCAGGGCAATTATGATCCTGATATGGCTCCCCACGGCGCATATCCCTGTACCGGAGAGGATAAATGGATAGCGATCGCAGTGAAAACCGATGACGATTGGAAAAACTTTTGTAGTGCAATCGGACATCAGGAATGGACAGACGACCCCAGGTTTGCCGACCGGTATGCAAGGCTGATGAACCGGCAGGAACTTGATACACTCATAACTGCTGTAACGATTGATTATACAACGTACGAGCTTATGGATATCCTTCAAAAGGTAAATGTAGCAGCAACACCGGTGATGAATATTGAAGAACAATATATAGATCCTCACTATCGGGAAAGAAATACATATATCGAAATCGAACACCCCCTGGTGGGTATGGAATTACTCCCGGGCGTACCGTTTAAATTAAGTAAAACGCCGGGAGATATTCGCAGACCTGCTCCATCACTGGGAGAACACAATGACTATGTACTTGGCCAACTTTTGAATTTTTCTCCGGATGAAATTAATAAATTGATACAACAGGAAGTTATTTATTAGAAGGCTATAGAGAGAATCCGGTAATAAATATTTTCGGTCTCTATAATATATTAACTCGGTGGATTAGAATCCCTGTTTCCTCACAAATCCATTACGCTTTCTCAATGGGTACTCTACTTCGTACGCGGTCATAATTATATTTACCTGTATGAAAAATATTGGTCACCTATTTTTTTTTAAATAGATTTCAATTCTTTTGCATGAAGATTATTCGGCGTATTCTCTATTTCAACCTGACCGGTGTTGACAGTTGATATTAAAGCGAATATTATAATAATTCGTAAATAATAAATAATTATAATAAATATTCGATATATAAATATCAGGTCCTGGTTCATAATAAAGGGATATAAAAAGGCGAATTTTGTCCGGATACCGGTCCGAAGACCATCAGCTTTCTTATAGCCAATTAATTTATAGACTACAATAGCACTGTTATGCAGATTTAATACCACTAACTATGTTATTGGCGTATTGGTTTCAATATTTATACGGTAATGATTATCGTTTTACTAAATCGGAAATTAATATACCAGGCAGGCAACCCCGGGATTTTGTTGCCGGTGTTTACAACCGGCTAATTATCAATTTTATGCTGTCCATGTAGATATAAAAATGAGGAGGATGAAAAATTGACTGAACGTTTCTTGTTACGCGAGCTCTCCCGGTACAATACAGGAACTTTTGCTGATATTCTGTACAGGAATGCACTGCTTTATCCGGATAATGCGGCGTTTATTTACAACGATAAGAGGATAACACATGGTGAATATAATAAGGCGGTTAATAAAATAATTCATGCTTTACAGAAAATGAATGTTGATAACAGCAAACCAGTGAGTATATTATCCTGGAATTCCCTGCCCTCTGTAATTACCTATGGCACAACGCTTAAGGGTAAGTATATTGCTTCTATGCTCAATCCAAGATTAACCGCTGATGAACTTGAATATATTATTAAATATTCGGAAACCGATACGATTTTTGTAGGCCCCGAACTGGTGGAAACAATAGCTTCACTGAAGTCCCGTATACCTCAGGTTAAAAATTATGTCGTTTTGGAGGAAACGGCGGAAGGAATGATTCCCTTTCAAGACCTGCTCGATGTATATTCATCCGATGAACCTGATATAAAGGTAGGCGAGGATGACCTTACCTGTATTATCTATACCAGCGGCACCACCGGAACGCCGAGAGGCGCACTTTATACTCAGAGATGCTTTATTGATGACTCACGTACTTTTGCATTGAATGTAAATGTCCAGCAGTGTGACAGGCATTTGCAGGTTACACCTCAGTTTCATATTGCAGGGAATACATGGCTGAGGACTTTTCTATATGCCGGTGCATGCACGATTATTCACAAATTTTTCGATCCCGTGAAGACACTCAAGAGCATCCAGGATGAAAAGGCTACTCATATGAATATTGTCCCGACTCAGGTGGTCGCAATGCTTAATACGCCCGATTTTGCTGACTATGATCTGAGTTCAATGAAATTAATCTGGTATGGTGCGTCACCGATGCCGCTTGAAGTATTAAAGAAAGGACTTAAGAATTTCGGTTGTATTTTCGGCGAGGGCTACGGACAGAGCGAGAGCGGTCCGGCAATTTCCCATATGCCGAGGGAAGACCATAATGTACTGGACAAGCCTGTAGAACAGCAAAAACATCTTGCATCGGCAGGCAGGCCGGATATAGGAGTACAGGTGAGGATTGTGGATACGGACGGGAATGATTGTGAACCAGGGGATATCGGTGAAATCATTGTTAAAAGCAAACATATTATGGTGGGATACTGGAAAAAACCGCAGGACACCAAAGAAACAATTGTTGATGGATGGCTCTATACGGGAGACATGGGCTATTATGACGAAAGGGGTTATATATATATTGCCGACCGTAAAAAAGATATGATTATCAGCGGTGGTGAAAATATTTTTCCCCGTGAGGTTGAAGAAGTATTATACAAACATCCGGCAGTACTGGAGGCGGCAGTTATCGGTATTCCGGATGATTACTGGGTGGAGAAGGTACATGCGGTTATAGTGACCAAAAAAGGAGCTTCGGTTGCACCTGAAGAGATCACCGCGTTTTGTAAAAAGCATATTGCCGGGTACAAGACCCCCAAGTCCATAGAATTTGTCGACGCATTGCCGAAGAATGCCGCCGGTAAAATACTTAAAAAGGAATTACGGGAAAAATACAGGGCAAAGAAATAAACGATGGTCTATAAAACTGGCGGCTATCAGTTCGAAATTTACCGCTGTCTCTATTATAAAACAAAAATGGACCGCTTCAGGTTTTTCCTTGAAGCGGTCCATTTTTATAATTGTCGACCGTTTTTAATCCGGGTTAAATCTATTACCCCATCATAAGTTTGGGCAAGAAAAGTACGATTGCGGGAACAAACAACAGAAGTGTAATGTGAAATACATCGGCTATCAGGAACGGGATTACTCCTCTAAATATGGTGGTTATAGGTACATCCGGTGCTATACCTGATATAGCATAAACATTCATACCCACAGGCGGGGTAATCAGGCCTACTTCTATCATTCTTACCACTATTATACCGAACCATATCGGGTTGAAGCCCAGGCTTAGTACAAGCGGGAAGAAAATGGGTACGGTGAGCAGTATCATTGCTAATGCATCCATAAAACAACCGAGGAAAACGAACACCAGCATTATAA
>CAZAIO010000148.1:0-5338 GCA_964485235.1 uncultured Dehalococcoidales bacterium | reverse complement strand
CAGTGAAACTAACTACAGAAGGCTCCGAGGTGCTGGATACTTTGAAACTGCTGGAAAAAGATGGAGTCCAGGTGTTTTCATGTGGTACCTGTTTGGAGTATTATAAGCTCAAGGAAAAGTTGAGCGTCGGCAATGTTACGAATATGTATGATACTGTCAACTCGCTTCTTTCCGCCGACAAGATTATAAAACTGTAGTTGAGTAGTGTATGGACTATCCTGAAAAGCTGCGTCTTACAGCGACTGTAAGCGGTGCAGGCTGAGCCTGCAAGCTAGGTCCGGGAGACCTGTCAAAAGCGCTAAAGGACCTTCCTTTTATGTCTGATCCGAACCTGCTTACCGGCATGGAGAAGGCTGAAGATGCCGGCGTGTATAAACTGTCGGATACGCTGGCACTCGTTCAGACCCTAGACTTCTTTACGCCTATTGTCGATGACCCCTTTACGTTCGGACAGATCGCAGCAGTGAACTCGCTCAGCGATGTCTATGCGATGGGAGGTAAGCCGTTGACGGCGATGAATATAGTCTGTTTTCCCTCGAAAACAATGGATATGTCCATACTTCGGGACATATTGCTCGGTGGGCTTGATAAAATGAGAGAAGCGAAGGTCACGCTGGTAGGCGGTCACAGTATAGATGACAAGGAGCTTAAATACGGGCTCTCGGTAACCGGCCTTATACATCCCGACAGGGTGATATATAATACCGGGGCGAAGGTGGGCGACCGACTTGTGCTCACCAAGCCGCTTGGTACCGGTATTATCAGCACGGCGATAAAGGCGGAGATGGCGGATGAAGAAGTTATTAGGAGAGCAATACACTCTATGTCATGTTTGAATGACAGGGCTGCTGAAGCCATGATGGAGTTTCATGTGCATGCCTGCACCGATATTACCGGATTCGGACTTCTGGGCCACGGGTGTGAGATGGTACAGGGTACCGATATCGGCATGGTGCTCGATCATCGGGCAATTCCCGTTTTCGACGGAGTGAAAGAGCTTATCGACATGGGGATGGTTCCCGGCGGAACATACCGGAACAGGGACTATCGCATCGCTATGATAGAACAGGCTGAAGACGTTCCGGACTATTTTATGCACATACTCTTCGATCCTCAGACCTCGGGTGGACTGCTCATCGCCGTACAGGGAGACGAAGCGGAAAAGTTGCTTGAGAAGGTACATGAAGCAGGTGTCGCCGAAGCCGCAGTCATCGGAGAGATAGTAGCGAAGCCTGCAGGTAAAATTGTGGTCAGGTAGGTATTTATGATCGAGGTTAATATACCGGGCAGACAGACAAACCGCTTCGAATATCTGGTGCTGGACCTGAACGGGACCATTGCGCTGGACGGGGAGGTTATTCCGGGTGTGGAAGAGAGGTTGGAGGTATTACGGGATAATATAATTGTCACAATCGTCACTGCTGATACACATGGCAATGCGGAGGTCATCGGACAGTCCCTCGAAGTGAAAATTCACAGGATAGATGCGGGCAGCGAGGATACGCAGAAATCAGAACTCGTGAATGAACTGGGCAGGGAACATACCGTATGCATCGGAAACGGCACTAATGATGTATCCATGCTCAAAGAAGCGGCGCTTGGTATATGTGTAATAGGCCATGAAGGTGCTTCCGTTGAGGCAGTAATGAGCGCCGATTTAGTTGTACATGATATCAATCATGCGCTGGACCTGCTCCTGCACCCCGACAGGCTTGTTGCCACGCTGCGAAAATAAAGGGACGGCAGCTTCGACATTGCCTGTCGTTTATTCGAATGACTTCTGCTTGAGTATATCCCATTTTCCGTCAAGGTCGGCTGCTTTGATTTCGCCCTGCTGGACTGATATGCTCGCTGTATGCGGTGTGATTACCGTCGCAAGCTCCTGTCCGGTGCGGTCTCCGTAGCCCGCATTGCTGCATTGGAACTCGAAGATAAACACCCAGCAGGACGGGCAATTTGAGGTGAGGGTTTCTTTCAACGACAGGCTGTCGGGTATTCCGTCGAATGTGAAGGTGGGACTGTTCCTGATAAGGTCTTCGGCGATTGTCAGGCTTTCCTGCTTTGAGTAACGGCCTGTATCGCCGGGAGACTGTACGTCATCCGGTCCCGTGCATACGCAGCCTGTGACGGCTAATACGATACAAACGATGATTATTGCTATGCGATATCCTGTACCGGTCATACTACCTCTTGTATTCTGTTTCATTATATCAATAAACGCTCATTATATTGCCGGTTATCTGGTAAGCCTTCTTCTCATGGTTATCATTGACAAGGCGAAAAAGAAAACGGTGACAAGGACTACAGCAACCAGTGCCCATAGCGAGTTGATATGAAACTGCCCGGACATTGCTGCCCTGTTCAATATTACCGCGGGAGTGAGCGGTGCGATCCAGCTCAGTTTTTGTACAATTAGAGGGAATGATGAGAGCGGGAAAAATACGCCGCTGAAAAAGAACATGGGCGTGATGAACAGGCTGAAAAAATAGTTAAAGCTGTAAATATAAGGGATGATGGACGTGTAAAACAGGGCGATAGACCCGAACATCAGTCCTTCTATGAAAGAAATAAGCGGGACAAGCATCGCCCAGGGTGAATGGACTGCCTGGAATGCCGATGCGATGATGAGCATCACCGTTCCGGTCAGGAATGCGCGGGTAGCGCCCCAGAATATCTCACCGGCAGTGACATCTTCTACGCTCAATGGTGTAGCGATGATGGAATCGTGAGTCTTCTGATATTCCATACGAATAAAGCTGCCATACGTGCATTCGAAGCTGGCGCTGAACATGGAGTAACCGGCGATAATGCCCGGCGCCACGAACTCGATATAGCGCTGTCCTTCGACTAGCCCTATATATGCGCCCATCCCGATCCCCATCGCGACGAGTATAAAAACAGGTTCGACGATCAGTCCCGGCACTTCAGAAGGCCAGAGCCCTAAAAATACATCGCGGTTCCGCTGCCATACCCTGATAAAGCGCCATGAAAACATTCTCATTCTATTAACGACCTTCCGGTGAGTTTGAAAAATACATCTTCGAGCGTAGCAGACCGCCGCCATACCTGTTCTCTGCTGCCGATTATATCTTTGACCGGTTCCAGGGAATCGAGATGGAAAAGGTGCAGTTTGTTCCCGGCATCCTCGACGTCGATGCCCCGGTTGAGCAGGTCGCTTTTTATTTTTTCCTTTTCATCCGGAGCGATCCCGACCTCCCAGACATCGTTTCCGGCATAACCGGCGATGAGCGTCTTCGGCGTATCGATACAGAGAATTTTCCCCTGATGCATAATTGCCAGCCGGTCGCAAAGGTAAAACGCTTCTTCCATGTTCTGAGTCGGGAGCAACTGGGTAACTCCGCTCGCCTTCAGCTCGATGAGTTTTTGCCAGACAAGGTGTTTTGCCTGCGGGTCGAGTCCGATAGTAGGTTCGTCGAGGACCAAAATTTCGGGGTTGTTTATCAATGCCCTTGCGATGAGCAGTCGTCGTCTCATTCCGCCGGAAAGCTCTTCTATGCGGCTCTTTGCCCTTTCTTCAAGTTGAAACAGTCTTAACACCTCCAGGCTGCGCTGACGGGCCTCTTTGTTCGGAATATTGAAATACCTGGCAAATGTTAGCAGGTTCGCCAGCACGTTAAGGTCGGTATCGAGATTATCTATCTGTGGGACAACGCCGATCACTGCTTTTATCTGCCGGGCGTATCCGGCCAGGTCTTTCCCTTTGACCAGTATTTTACCGCTGGTTGGCGGGGATACGGCAGTGATCATCCTTATCAGCGTGGTCTTTCCTGCTCCGTTAGGCCCGAGAAGGCCAAAACACTCTCCTTTCTCAATGGCGAGACTCAGGTTGTCAACTGCGAGAATGTCTTTATATTTTTTACTGACGTTTTGAGTTTCGATTATCGGCATATAACGGTTTTCTTTTTTTTCAGGTTTTCTATCGCAATAAAAGGTATCTACCCGTGATTTCTCCTGTAAAGCGATATTGTATGCTACGGCACGATGTGATGGCAAACTATACTGTTATATAAGCTGTATTATGGCCAGCCCGCTCACTATCATTACAGTAGCGATAATACGCAAAATAACAATCGTTTTGCTGGAGTCCAGTTTGAGGAACGACGGCGCTAAACGGCTGATGATAAAGGCGAACAGAAGCACAAACATCGGGCGGCTTCCAACGATAGTCGATACAAGAGCTACCGGCCCTCTCTTGAGCGCCCATAGAGCAAGAATCAGTCCGACCGGTGAAAGCGTCTCATTAAGGACCGTTAAACCCATCACTGAAAATTTATGCGGTATTGCGGCGATGTTTTTCAGGACGTCGGAACGTACCGTAATTATCAGGAAGATTCCGGTCATACAGAATGCACTGAGCCAGAACGTATTCCAGAATGAAAGGGAATTCAGAGCGTATTTGCTGGAGATATCAGCGATCGCAAAGAGCAAGCTGGCGCAGAACAATTGCAATAGAAGTTTCAACCGTATAGAACTGGTCCCCGAAGGGTTTCGCGATATCGATACCATCACGGACCCTGCTACCACTATGATAATAGCGACCCATCCCCAGAAGCTGAGCATCTCACCGAGCAGCGGCATGGCGATGATGGCGACGAAAATAGGCTGAGTATAGACGATGGGAATAACCTGCGATACCTCTTCTCTTTTCAGGTTATAGAGCATAATGAGCACAGATACAGTCCGAAGCAGGCCGGATGCCAGTGCGGCAAGAAGGGGTACTATATCGAGGCCGGCAGGTAGAGGGAATATAACAGATAAAATAATTGCATAGGTCATCTGTATGACTGCGACAATAAAAAGAAATTCACGAAGTCCCGGAAAGCTCCGGGTGAGGAGGTGACTGTCCAGTATATTGACTGCTCCCATAATGGCAGCACTGAGAATGGCTGTATTTATCCAGTCCACAATATTATATCCTGTTGTTTAAAATGAAGGGCTCAGACCTGTTACCGTTCACTGCCCGTACCTTGCAGTAAATACGAAAAATTACCGGTACGATGATGCTTTTCACCAGCCGGGCAACTCCGGCAAGTCCGATTATATCACCTGTCGATGATATACTGAAAAGTTCAGGGATTACTGATGGCGGCATAGAGCAGGGGTTTGAACGGTGAACAAAAGTCGTTATATCGGGAAGCTGTTCTATGAGCGCTGAGGTACTTCTGTTGTTTCCCGGGCAGTCAATCCGGGCGCAATAGGGATAAAAAGCTCTGTCAGGTACGGGTCGAATTGGGTGCCGCTGCCGAATTTCAGTTCCTGTATCGCTTCATCGATAGAGAGCGCTCTCCGGTGCGGGCGTTCGGATATCATTGCTGAA
>CAZAIO010000147.1:0-5372 GCA_964485235.1 uncultured Dehalococcoidales bacterium | reverse complement strand
TCTCCGCCTTCAGGTACGCGCCACTGGATGGTCTGTTCGGGGCACTTGACCCGGCAGGTCTGACAATGGAGACAGTTCGACGGGCTGAGTATAAGCTCTTCTTCTTCGAATTTATATACCTCACCGGGGCAGAAGAACTCGCAGGGATGGCAGCCGAACTTTTGCTTGCATAGTTTGCATTGTCCCGGGTCGGAGAAGGTAATGTGAGACGGTTCGTCCTCCCTGTGCGTGGTGCCCGAGTAGCTTACATCGGTAAGCCGGTCGATACCGCCTTCATATTTCCTGTTGAGCCTCGCTCTCTTCATGCCTTCATGGTCCGGCTCGGTGCCGAGCTTCGGGAACATCTGCTGAATGAATGAGAACGGTGCGCCAAAGTACAGCCCCAGTCCGCCTCCCTTTGCGAAGCCCTGTCTGTAGTTCCGCGCGGCGTACAGGTCCTTTATTACAAAGCTATCATTCAACAGGTCACGGTAGATTTTCAGGCTGTCGCGGGTAAAGTTCTGTTTTTCTATTGCATTGAAAATGGCTCCGGCAGCGCATAAGCCCGATTTGATCGCGTAATGCAGTCCCTTGAGCTTTTTAACGTTGGTCAGACCGGCATTATCACCAATTATAAGCGCTCCGTCGGTCACCAGTTCCGGTACTGAATAGTACCCGCCTTCAGGTAATGTCCTGGCACCGTACGCGAGCACTTCTCCACCTTCTAGCAACTTGCTGACAAACGGGTGCGATTTAAATATTTGCAGTTCTTTCTGAGGATCGAGGTCGCAATATCTCCAGTCCAGTCCCAGCACCATGGCGACAGCTACCGTATGTTCGCCCATGCTGTACATTGTACCGCCTCCGAATACGCTCGCTTTGTTTGGAAATCCCAGAGTATGTATCACGCGGTTCTCGCCGAACTTGTTATCTTCGGGTAGCCTCAGGACTTCTTTCACACCGACAGAATAGATTTGCGGGTTACAGCCCTTTCCGAGATTGAACTTCTTCACCATATCTTCCGCAAGCTGTCCCAGGGAACCTTCGCCGAGTACGGTCACTTTTGCATTGAGCACATCGCCGGCAAGATAGTTAGACTGTTTTTCGCCTTCTTTGTTCAGTCCCTTATCGCCGAGCTTGACACCGCGGACTCCTTTATCGTCCGTGACCAGGCTTTCAGCGGCGAAACCAGTGAAGACCTCCACACCGAGCCCGGTTGCAATTCCGGTGAGCCAGTTTACCAATTCGCTCACAGACAGGGTGTAGTTTCCCTCGTGACGCATGGCTTTCGGCATGACGAATTCGGGCATTTGAATTGCCGAGTTCGGCCCCATGAGAAAGACAGTTGCATCCTTCTTGACCTCGTTTTGCAGTAACTTCTTTACAAACGGGTCTTCTTTTTCCCGCCAGCCGGGGAGGAGTTCATCCAGTACATCCGCTTCGAAAACGGCTCCCGACAGGTTATGCCAGCCGGGCTTGTTTGCTTTTTCGATCACGACGACCGACTCTTTTCTCCCTTTTTCGTTCAAGAGTTGCTTCAGTTTAATGGCTCCGGCAAGGCTTGCCGGTCCTGCGCCAACAAAAAGTATATCGATCTGATTCATATTGTCCACGCTTACGCTCCTTGTGAGTTCAAAGCATTAATCAACCGGGGGACTATATCCTCTATGTTGCCTACCATACCGAAATCGGCAACTTTAAAGATAGGGGCTTTAGCCTCTTTATTAATCGCTACGATGATATCCGAGTTCTGCATACCGGTGAGATGCTGTACCGCTCCCGATATGCCGACCGCAAAGTATACACGCGGCTTGACAGCCTGTCCGGTCTGTCCGACCTGGTGGCTTCTGTCGATAAATCCCATTTCTACTGCCGGCCTGCTGGCGCCAACCATAGCTTTTTCTCCCAGGAACTTGCCCAGGCTTTCAGCGAGCGGCACGATATATTTCTCGAAATTTTCTCTTGTTTTGCATCCGGCACCGCCGCAGGCGATCGCACCGGCCTCTGCAATATCGGATGTGAGTTCGCGTGCCTGGTGAGAGATGATTTTCGATCCCATATCGGCTTCGGTGATCTCCGGTGTGTATTCAATCACGTTACCCGGACGAGATTCATCTTTTTTCAATGCCTGCATCACACCGGGACGTGCGGTAGACATCTGCACTTTCGAGTTCTGTGTAATGATTGAAGCCATTATATTACCGCCGAGCGCGGGCCTCGTCTGTCGCATCACCGCGACAAACTCCTTTTTCCCTCTGGTAAAGTCAACGATGTCCAGACCGGTACAATCGGCAGTGAGCCCCGATTTTACCCGGTAGGCAACCCTCGGCCCCAGTTCCCTGCCCATCGGCGTTGCGCTGAAAAGCATGATTTGCGGATGGTATTTTTCGATCAGTTCGGCGACCGATTTGGTATAGGGCATCGGCAGGAATTTATCCAGCAATTTATGACTGGCAACATATACATTGTCAGCACCATAGGCGATGAGCTGTTTCGCGAGATCTTTGACATTATCTCCGACCAGAACGGCCCCGACCTTTTCCTTCAGGATATCGGCGAGCTGTTTTGCTTTGCCAAGCAGTTCGAAAGATGCAGGATTAATCTCGCCGTCTTCCTGTTCCGCGTATATCCACACCTCACCGGTGAAGTCCGGCTTCTTCCCTTCGGGCAGGTTATATTCCGGTCCTTTTTCCTCTTCTTTAGAGGCCTGAGCTTTATTTGCATAAGCCTCTTTTAACATCTTGACCAGCTTGTCAGCATCATTTTCATAGATACAATTTCTGGTGCTCACCTCTTTCGGTGAAAATATCCGGTAAACAGTCGTCCTTGAGCCGGTCAGTCCAATGAGCGAGTCTTCTGCATGTACATCATCGGCACTCCAGACATATACTTTCTCCTTTGATGCCCAACGCGTTCTGGAAAAAGGAGCGTTTAGCGGTTCTGTCCAGTTTGTCACGGTGATCATACACGGAAAACCGGCAGGTTCTATAGTTTCTGCTCCGCTTCTCGTTATTCTTTCAACTCTCAGCGTTCCGTTTTCGAAATTGAACGAAGTGGCATATGCAATGTGAGTGATTCCTATCTCCTCGGCTATTTGAGGCGGTACCTGGGCGGTATCGCCGTCTACCGATTGCATTCCGGTGACGATGATATAGTTCTTATCGCCGTTGAACAGGTCGTTTTCTATCTTTTTAATTGCCTGTGCCAGAGGATAAGCTGTTGCCGGTGTATCGGCGCCTCCGAGCTTTCTATCGGTAAGCAGTACGGCTGCGTCAGCCCCGATCGACATACCGTATTTGAGAACCTCTTCAGCAAATGGAGGCCCCATAGTCAGACATACAATCTTTCCGTCCTGTTGTTCCCTCATCCTTACGGCGAAAGTCATGGCCTGTTTATCGAGCTCGTTACATACATTGTCCAGAAGACCTCTCTTTAACGTTCCCTTTTCCCAGTCCCATGCTTCGTTGGGGATGTTTTTTATATCAGGTACCTGTTTTACTAATACAATGTAATTCATAGTTTCTCTACCTTATACATCCTTTTAGATTAATAAATATAGCAATACTATGTTTATAGAAGACAACGATACGAAATATTCACCTAAGTTGTAATAACGAAGATTTACTTACTTTTACCGAGCATAGATATATTACAAAAGCAATACGTTTTGCAAATATCCTCGGCTTTCGGAAAACGCTAGTCCGAATTATACCTTATTACCCGGAGTTATGAAAACCCGCGAGCCCAAGCACTAATTATGCCTGAATATAGATGGTTATGCCAAGTAAAAGACTGTAAAATGATTATATAACCGTTATATAGTTGACTTATGATAAAGTAAAAATTTAGTAAATCGATGATGTGAAAATAAGTTGCTATTCGGTTTATCCACCAACTCTTGTACTATTCACGCCTTCCGTATTTCCCGGAGAAGAAGCAATCGATGAATAGTACCGGCCGCGACAACCGTTTGAAATTAAGCGGACAATGATAGAGACCGGCAGGTATATATACAACGGTAGACTGCGTGAATATATGTTTTTCGATATTTACTCCATCTTCGCTCAACGATAGCTCTATTTCTCCTGCCAGATCGACGAGATTGGTAGGGTCTCCGCCCAGGAAACAGAGATACTGGGGAAAATCGTGCTGATGATGGTCTTTTTCCATTAGAAAAGGTTTATCGATGCATTCCCAGTACATTGTAAATCCCATATTGCCGAAGGTCTCATCACTGTACATTACGGGAATGGGTGTCGTCACTTCTTTAAAATGAGGAGGCCTGGTAATTCCGGTCCTGACATATTTTGACGTTTTCAGTTCTGCCATTATATCTCCTTTATCGTAGCGCTATTTTTTTAAAAAGGATTTTGGGTAATCCGGTATACAATATGAAATAATGAAGGTAGATACGTAACGATAAATATATCTACCGGCCGGTTATTAATGAATTCAATTGGAAATGGCAATGTTTTTCATATACATGCTGTTATATTTTCAACCCATTGAATTCGGGAGGAAGAGGCTGATCTGCGGGAATACGACGAGAAACACGAGACATACCAGCATCATTACAAAAAAGGGCAACGTCCCCCGAAATACTTCCTGCAATGGTACCTTGGTGACGCCCTGAACGACGAAACAGTTCATTCCTATCGGGGGAGTGATCATAGCCATCTCTGACATCAAGGTCATAAGGACACCGAACCATACCAGGTCAAAGCCGAGACCCGATATGACCGGGGTGACTATGGGTATGGTTAGTAGTGTCATTGAAAAGACATCCATGAACATTCCCAGAGGTATGTACATGAGGAGTATAGATACTAAAATTACATAAGGCGATAAGGGAAGAGAGTTTATCCATTGTCCGAACATTGTATTGAATCCATTACTTGCCAGAAAGGTGTTGAATATCATCGCTCCAATGGCAATAGTGACAGCAAAACAGGTAATTTCTGCTGTTCCTTTCAAAGCAGAAACAAAGTCGCTCACTGTAAACTTCCGTCTCACAAGAGCAATAATGAGAGCACCAAAGGCACCGATCGCGCCTGCCTCGCTTGGTGTGAAAATACCGAAATATAGACCACCGATAACAAGAAGCATGAGCACAAGCATACCGATAACGCCTTTTAGCGAAATAAGCATTTCTTTCCAGGAGTATCGTGGTCCCGGAGGTCCCAGGCGTGGATTTCGTCTGCAAATAATAAATATTACCAATAGAAATAAGCAGGACAGCAGTAAACCCGGGAGAATGCCGGCGATAAACAGAGAGGCTATAGATGTTTGAGTAAGATATCCATAGATAATAAAACCGGAACTCGGGGGAATTAATACGCCGAGCGTACCTCCGGCGGCAATAGCACCAGTTGACAAGCCGCGATTATATCCGA
>CAZAIO010000146.1:0-5538 GCA_964485235.1 uncultured Dehalococcoidales bacterium | reverse complement strand
ATGGGATTTCCGGACACTTCGAGGATCCGGGAGAGCTGGGTAAGCGCGCGGTTGAGTTCCCGCTGCGCCTCCTGCAGTGCGGGGATATCGCTTATGCCCCAGAACTGCTTGGGCTTCCTGAGATTGGGGAATATGATGAACGGGATAAACCCGTACGGGTTAGGCTTGTTGTCGATCACCTCGTTGTCCAGGTAGAGCGTGAACTGCTGCGCCGTCCAGAGCTCGGTAAGGTAAGCGTTCTTTTTATTGATGGTCCTGTTATACAGCCGGGCGATCTCATCTTTTGCGAGCTGGTACCGGGACGCCACGCGCCACACGCGGGACGGATCGTCGGCTTTCCACCAGGCATAGAGCCCGTTGACGTCCGGGGAAGTGACGCGGATCCGCTTTTCCTCGGCGTCCCAGGTGACCTTGTAACAGCCGTCGCCCAGTATGGCCGCGTCGGTCTCGGTCTCATAGTCGAGCTGCTCGAGGGCATTGTCCTGGTACACATGGTAGATCAATTGTTCTGCTTTCTCAGCGAATTGTGTGGCGCCGTCGCTTTCCGGCTCCCGGGCATCACAGGCGAAGTTGAGCCCCTGCATGAGGTAGCTGGTGATCTTGTCGATGGCGATCCGGGTATAGTTGAACACGAGCTGCCGGTTGCGGGAGCGCTCGGTCCACTGGTTGCCGTCGTAAAAGTCCAGGCTGCGCTTGTAACCGGCGAACCGGTCCTTGTCCCGGTTGGATAATGACTGCGGAGTGAAGCTATCGGAAACCTTGCTCGAAATTTCATCCATACTGCTGTTTCACCTCCGGCCTGTTGAGGGCGAGGGCGCGGTATACGGACCGCCTGCTCAGATTGAACATGCCCGCAATTTCAGAGACGCTTTTTCCTTCGCTTCTCAGTGCAGCGATCCTGCTTTCCCTGTCCCTTTTTCTCATTTTCTGCCTTCCTCTCGGCTCGTCCTCGATACATACGGGAAAAGGACAGTTGAGACACGACGGGAAAAATTCGCACCCTTTGTCTTTCCAGTTTGATTCGTCGTCTATCATGTGGCGATTATCGGAATTGATGGCATAATAATAGAACATATGTTCTATATCTGCAAGGTTGTTTTGTCACAGCAGCAGCGTCGGTCAGGATGAGATACACGGGGTGGAGGGAGGAAATGAGATAGTGCGTCGGGGAGAGGACAGCTACATATATTATATAGTGTTCATCTGATGACTATAGTGCCGGTAGGCTCGATGTATCACCCATGTAACGTTTTTAATATGCCCTGCGGGAGTAGACCTTCCCGGGAAAATGATTCGATACTGGAATATGTAACCGGGTGTTAATAATTATGTAATTGTACATTATACGTTAGTATATATCTCCTCCGCGCGGTAAGAACGGCAGGGAATTTCGCTACGTTCAAATCACATTTGCAGGCAGCTTATTTAACTTGACAAAGAATTCTGAAAAGTCTATAAAGTATCCATGAAGCTAAAGTATCATCTGGGCGTACTAATCGTACTGCTCTCTATATTGTTTGTGCCTTCGGCTGTCTATGCCGACGGCTGATCGGGCGGTGGATGCGGCGTCGGTCTGACGCCGTCAACAGGAAAAGTGGGATCGTTCGTCACATTCACATTGACGAGCGATCAGTTCACGCTCGAAGGGCCATATACGCTCTGGTGGAGTTCAACCGCTAATTTTGATGCGGAGAAAGCCACAAAAATAGCATCCGGTGAAGCAGGTGATGGCATAGTGTTCGAAATCACGCAGAGTTTCACTGTACCGGAAGCTCCATATGGCGATAACTATGTCCGACTGGTAAGGGAATACCGTCCCGACGACCTTTCCGATGCGGTCCTCTTCAAGGTGAAGCCGGGTATAACAGTGAAGCCGGCTACGGCAAAGCCCGGAGACGTGGTCACCATCCTCGGCACCGGGTTCCCCAAGGAGGAGAGCGGCACGCTCAAGTTCGACGGCACGACCACCGATGTGACTTTTGATACCAACAAGGTTGGCAGCTTTACCGCGAAGTACACCATACCCTATACGATGGCAGGTAAGCACGAGTTCGTCGCTTCGTCGGCCAAGCTCTATACCGACACCGCCACCGCGTCGCTCGAGACCGGTCCGTATGTAACGATGGAGCCCGAGCATCCGGTAATAGGGACGGAGGTCACATTAAACGGGTTCGGGTTCGCGGCGAACAGCAAAATATCCGTTATGTATGACGATATCAGCATTGCCGAATCGCCTATAACCGATGAAAAGGGCAATTTCGCCTATTCCTTTAACGTGCCGGAGACATCGGTAAAAGACCATACCGTTACAGTCATGGACGAGGCGGGCCATAGCGCCCAGTTCGGTCTTCCGCTGGAGATTAAACCGCCTGATAAGGTGACCACTATATCGCCCAAGGACCAGCGGGTCGGGCTGTTCGGCAATCAGACGGTTGTGTTCAGCTGGACCGAGACATCCGATCCCAGCGGTATTACCTATACCCTGGAAGTGGCCGATAACCTGAACTTCTTCCCGCTCAAGCCGAATATGCGTAAATCGGGGCTTACCGATACCAGTTGCAGAATGTCGCTTGCGCCGGGGACCTATTACTGGCGTGTAAGGGCTGTAGACGGCGCCGGCAACGAAGGCGAGTGGACCGTTTCACCATACGCATTTAAAGTCGGCCTCTTCTCGATATGGATTATCATTATCGGAGCGGTATTCTTCCTTATTGTATTCGTGCTCCTCATCCGCGCCTTTTTCGTGCGCCTCCGGGAATACTACCACTAGGGTACCGCGTGGTTATATCCGGGCACTGTAAACTATCGACACCATAAGGGGGTATCTTCAGATGCCCCCTTTCTATTTCTGCGGGTACTTGCATGCGAATCCGATGCCCGTCCCAACGGGGCGAGTCTGTGTAGGGGCGACCGGCCCATCGCCACGATATCATCGGGATCCCTGTCCGATATAAAGTCAAAGCCGGAGTATTTCATATTTCAGTAATTGTCTTTACAGCACATTTATCATCATATATGATATTTTATATCGTTCTATTTCTCCCGAAGTGAATTATGTAACAGGCAGGAAATCCTGATGAGTTCGATACAATATCATAACGACAGGCTACCATCCGGACCGGTTCAAAGACGAAAGTCAATGCGCTTGCCGGGCTATGATTATACGACGGCAGGGGCATATTTTATTACGGTATGCACGTATAACCGGGAATATTTATTCGGCAAATATGAAAACAGTGCAATCATTTTGAATGACGCGGGGAAAATGATTAGCGATGTTTGGTATGAAATTCCGAATTATTATCCTGGCAATAATATAGACGCATTTGTTGTAATGCCAAACCACATCCACGGAATCATTTTCGTAGGGACAGGCCCCTGTGCCTGTCCGATAGAAGGGCGACCACAGGGGGTCGCCCCTACGGGTTTACCTTTGCCGGCTATAATAAACCGGTTTAAAACCATGACGACAAAAAGATATGCGGATGGTGTTAAACAACATGAATGGGTGCCTTTTAAAGGAAAGTTATGGCAACGGAGCTATTTCGACCGTATCATTCGTAATGATAGAGAAATGGACTCTGTAAGAGAATACATTCTCAACAATCCCTTGAACTGGGAAACTGACGAAGAATACGGGGGCAACGAGGGGAAATAGCTCATATCGGAATACAAAATGCAGGACAGCACAGGGCGACCATAGGGGGTCACCCCTACGACGTGGTTTTTATAAAAGTCCTTAAAATTACAGCGGGTATGGAAAACAAACAAACCTTGTAGGGACAGGCCCCCGTGCCTGTCCGATAGAAGGGCGACCACAGGGGGTCACCTACTGGCATTGGTTGTTTTATAGCGTTCCTTACAATTTATGTAAATGTAAAATGCAATATGATCCGCAGAGATGGGTCTCTATGCTGTGGACATCGTAAGGGGGTATCTTCAGATGCCCCCATATTATTTCTGCAGCACTCGAAAGCAATATACCCTGCCCGACCACCCGGGGCAGGTCTGAAGCACCCGCCCTTATGAATTGATCTGCAAGAAGGGCGACTCCCTGTGGTCGCCCCTGCGACATTGATTGCTTTAGAACGTTCCTTATAATAATGTAAATGTAAAATGCAATTTGACCTGCATGGACCCGGATTTAATCGGGATCCCTGTCCGGAAGACATGTGCCCGACCGGTCGCCCTTATCCGGGCGTACCGTTCGATCCTGCACTCAACCTTTTATCCGGGTAAAAATCAGACCTTTGGCCGATTGTATTTGAATATAGCGGGATGTAGACTAACGCCGAGTACTATAGAATAGTGATAGTTTTGGCTTCGCGTGGAATGTAAAAGAGGGAAAGAGAGCAGAGAATGGTGAGAAGAGCGGAAAAGAATGGAAGCGAAGTCTTGACATGCGTGGTACAATAGGTCGCAGGCAAGGGAAAATCCTTGTGCGATGTATTGTTGTTTAAAAAAGGAGGTGATGCGCATGAAGAGAGGCCCGGGAAGCGGACGCTTCTCAGGGTCGAACCGTCAAGCCCTGACTCCGGGGCATAAAGCCGTAGTCCGGGTAGTGCATCCGGATGCAAAGGGGAGTAGCCTGGCGGGAGGGCTCATAATAATCCAGCACAAGTTGAATATAATCCCGATTATTGGGATTCCAGATAAGTTCCCGTTTCTTGGGATTCCAAAAGTGAATATACCGGGAGGAAAGTCGAACCTCCCGGGGCTCCGGAACGAAAGGTTCCGGGGTGAAATAAATTAGGAGGAATAATGACGACAAGATATTCGAGACTACTTGGAATTTTCGCCGTTATGTTGCTGGTCACCAGTTTTGTGATACCGGCAAAAATGGCAGGTTCCTCGCCGGTCGGCGCAGTAGCTCCTGAGGACATGTATACCATGGAGTGGCTCCAGGTAGATACACCGGACTCGCTCCCCATGTCCACGAACTCGCTCTACACTCCCAGAAATCCGCTTACCGGATGGGAAGGCGGTTCGGAGATCATCAAGCTGCTCGTCGGCAATGACGGCAATAAAATGTATGCCCTGATTCGGGCACCGTATGCTCCGAATGGAAATATGAACTACATCGAGATCAAAAACTCGAACAACGGCGGCAGGACCTGGGGCGGTACGATCTATATGAACCTCGTTACCGCTACCGGTTATGGTATGCCGCCCGATACCATTTGCTGGGATATGGCAATTGCACCGAACGACCCCAACCTGATAGCAGTTGCAGTATCCGATGCGGATGACTCAAAGGCAATTGCCCAGGCTCTCCCGATTAATGTCCCCGGATTTGACCAGGAGGTATTCATCTCCACCGACGGCGGCACCAATTGGGACAACACCAACTGGCCCCCAACCGGTGTGACGCGGGGTATTGACGCAATCGCCACCATGGACATCTCGCCCGAGTTCGGCGCGAGCGGCGCCCATGACATCCTGGTCGGCACGCGGAACGGCACGGGTGTCAATACGTATAACATACAGACGATGAGGATGCCCGGGTTCGGCGGCTGGAACGTCCAGGATGTCGCTCTC
>CAZAIO010000145.1:0-5567 GCA_964485235.1 uncultured Dehalococcoidales bacterium | reverse complement strand
CGGTCGCCCCTACATGGATAATCTAAAACTAATCGTTCCTATAATGGCAGCATGTCATTTTTTACCGTTTTATCGGGTCACCTGAGTATGCTATCGTCTTTCATTACAACATCGTAGGGGCGTATCTTTAGATGCGTCCGGGGGGATGAGAGACGAACAGCAAACTATAACACACACACATTTTCACACCACCGGACAAAGCTATGTCTTTGCATTTGTTATGCTGTACGCATCGTAGGGGCGGGTCCCCGTGCCCGCCCCTATAACCGGGCAATCACAGGGGATTGCCCCTACGAATAGGGCCACCTGACGCAGGCGGCACCTAAATAAACCTTTACCGGTGCGATATGCAGTCCAAACTCCGATGTGCGGATCAAGCCGGTCTACGTCGTATTTTCCCGCAAGCGTTCGGAATAGGCATTCTCATAATATTGCAGCGCCATGCGTTCCGCATTGTAATAGGAGCCGTTGATCGCAATCGCCGAACGCATCACTCCGGCAAACTCATCCGGACGATTATAATACATCGGGACGATGATATTCTTCAATTTATCATAGAGAGAACTGATTTCTTTTGCAGGATCACTTTCCGCTTCCCATCTTTCGCCGATCGACCAGCCGGTCACGCCATTGAAACATCCCTCCACCCACCATCCGTCAAGAACGCTCAGGCTGGGCACTCCGTTCAGGGCGGCTTTCATTCCGCTGGTGCCCGATGCTTCCTCCGGCTTCAACGGCGTGTTGAGCCACACATCCACACCGGCGACCATGAGCTTCGCAAGCGCGATATCGTACTCTTCCAGATATACTACTTTTACGCTGTCTTTCAGAGCCAAAGCGGCATTAAAAATAGCGCGGATCATATCCTTTCCACCACCGTCCCGTGGATGGGCTTTTCCGGCATAAATGACCTGAATCGGCCCTGCCTGAGCGGCTATCGCTTTCAGGCGGTCGATGTCGGCGAAGAGCAGGTTTGCCCGCTTGTATGCGGTTGCCCGCCGGGCGAAACCGATAGTCAGCACTCCTTGATCGAGTGTCACTCCACTCCGGCGCTCCACCTCGGATAACAGCTCCCGCTTCGTAAATACATGCGCCTGCCGGATCTCCGACAGCGGTATGCCGATGGCATAGCGTAAATAGAGATTATCGTGACGCCATTCCGGTATATGTTTGTCATAAAGCTGTTGAAAGGGGAGCGCAGTCCACGCGAGGGAATAGACTCCGTTCGTGACGGAGTTGATAGGATAGGCAGGAAACATGCCGCGCGATATCTCCTCGTGGCGCATCGAGACTCCGTTTATGTAGCTGGAGAAGACAAGCGCCATGTGAGTCATGTTCAACGTCCCGTCCAGGAAGCAGCCGGCTTTTTCAAGAAGTCCCGCATGCCTTTTGCCGAGCGCTCTCCATACCGTGTCCGCGGCAAACTGGTCCTGCCCCGCGGGGACAGGCGTGTGAGTTGTAAATACGCAGTGCTGCCTTACAGCTTCAATGTGCGACATGGTCTCCTGCTGTGTCAGTTCGCCTTCGGCCGCTTCATCGAGCAGCGCAAGGCCGAGAAACGCGGAATGCCCTTCATTCATATGGTAGACATGCACTTCATCATATCCCAGTTCACGCAACATCAGGATACCGCCGAAGCCCAACACGATCTCCTGGCACATACGGTAATAGGAATCCCCTCCATACAGATAGTCGGTGAGCGTCCGGTCATAGTCGCTATTCTCCGGCAGGTCAGTATCCAGAAAATAGACCGGTACCGTGGAACCGGTTACCCCCTGTATAGTATATCGCCAGGAGCGTATATGGACAGTCCTGCCCTCTATCGTCACGGCAGTCCTCGCAGTCAGCGGCTCCAGGAACTTCTCCGGCTCCCAGATTTCCGGGCTCTCGCTCTGGTTGCCGTACTCGTCCAGGTGCTGCCGGAAATATCCTTTATGATAGAGCAGCGTAACGCCGGTGACCTGCATGCCGAGGTCCGCGGCAGCATGAAGGTAATCTCCGGCAAGCACGCCCAGGCCTCCGCTATAGGTAGGCATCTCGGACTCCAGCCCGACTTCCATGGAAAAATAGACAACGAGTGGTCTTTCGTGCTCCGGTCTGGAGAACTTCATATTCTTAAACCTCCGTTCATTATTCGCTCAAGGTTAACATGTGTTTCATTGCGCGGCGCGACGATAAAAATGGCCCTGTGCAGTTATCTGTGCCCGATATTCCGGTACATGGTGCTACGATGATTATAGCATGCTTTTTCAAGAGGTTGCCGGAAAGGAATATTCATACCGGCAGTCCTGCCTGCCTCCGCGGTCACCGGTGCCGTGCCGGTTGCGTTCCAAAGAAATGTCATTGCGAGACCATCCCGACCCTCCCGATTTAATCGGGATCTTCGAGTCGGGAGGCGAAGTAATCTCTGTTTTCATTCCATGAGACTGCCGCGTCGTCCCGATGTTCCCCGACATATCGGGGCTCCTCGCAGTGACAGATGGTAAATAAGGGGGCATCTAAAGATACCCCCATCCGGATTTCCAATCCCGAAGTCCTCTGTTTTCTTCCGTGACAGGGGAAGATGATTGAGGCGGAACCTGATAAATGCGTCCGATTCATGCCCTTAGTTAGGTCACTCGACGCGAGATGACTCTCTCAAAATAACCGTCCCGACCCCGGGCGCACCTGAAGGTACGCCCTTACATTGGTCTGCTGTGTTACAGCCAAACGGAGACAAGGAAAGGGTGGGGTCACCCCGATAAAATCGGAGTAACTCCCCCATAACGCCGTGATGTCCCGGTAAAAATAAGGCGGTAATTTTGTAGGGGCGGGTCCCTGTGCCCGCCCGGAGAAAAGGGCAACCACAGAGGGTTGCCCCTGCACATACAATATAATATATGAGGCTATTCAACTTCGCTGAGGCGTTTTTTAAGATAGTCGATAGTCTTTACAGGGGTGGGATCGATGTCGTAGAGGACCGCCAGGTAGAAACTCGCCCAGTCGCCGATGAATAGCGCGCTCATCATCTGGCTGAGCGTATCATCGCCTTCGCCGGTCACAATCCGGGGAGTGATATTCCGCTGCTCCAAGAGCTCGGTGGTTATCCTGTACCGCACCATGATTCGGGGGTGCAGCGAGGGAGCCTGGAGCATTATCAGGTAGAGGTCCCGTGCGATATCGTCCGGGAAGGGATAGCCGACCACGGAGTTGTGGTTGAGCTCCGGCAGCGTGTCGTATACCGCCCACGCTTTGCCGTTCTCGTTGATCTGTGTTTTCCAGCGGTGGGCTACCTCCGAGAGGATACCCGCTCCATATACGACCACGAGTTTACCGTGCATCTCAAGGGCAAGCTGCTTGGCTTCGTTTTCCGTCGCGGGAACAGTGACATTCAGCCTGCCGTTCATCTCTTCCAGTTTGTCTATCATATCTTCCACATCGAAATGGCTGTCGTCCACAAGGGACAGTCCTTTCAGGAAAGCGAGCAGCGGCATGAAACTGTAACCCAGCGCAGCCCTGGGAGAAGAAACTTGTTCGATAGTAAAAACGGGCACGCGGGCTTCCTTTGCCATTTTCTTGAGCGTGCCGCCGGTGGTAATCGCAAGTTTTTTACATCCTGTATTGAGCGCCTGCCCGAAAGCGGAAAGCGTCTCTTCGGTGTTGCCGGAATAGCTCGATGCAATGACCAGTGTCCGGTCGTCGACAAAGGCAGGCAGGTCATAGTCACGGTTGATCGATATAACTGCTTTCCCTTCACCGGAAACAAGGCTGCGTACCAGGTCGCCGCCGATCGCCGAGCCTCCCATACCAAGGACAACTACTTTATCCACGTCCTTATAATCCGAAGGCAGATCGAATTCCAGCGCCTTTTGCCATGCTTTATGGCACTGCTTCGGCAGGCCGCGGACCTGTCCCCGCATATCGGCGGGATCCATTTGCCCGTATACCGACACATCATCGAGGTTGCTCATGGCTTTACACCCCCAGCAATTTTTTACCACTCTCCAGAAGTCGGGTGACCTGCTCCGGGCTGCGGGCTTCCGCGTACACCCTGAGGAGCGGCTCGGTGCCGGAGAAGCGCAGGAGCAGCCAGGACTCATCGGTAAGTTTATATTTATAGCCGTCGGTTGTCTGCACTTCCCTTACAGGGATATCTGCAATTGAATCGATATGACCTCCGGTAATCTTGTCGAGCAGCGTTTTATGCTGCTTTTCAGTATAGTGCAGGTCGTACCGGTCATAATAGTGCGGCCCGACCTTGCTGTATAAAAAGTCAACGAGCTGTGAGGGCGTCTTGCCCGTCTTGATCATGAGGTCCAGAAAATAGAGGCCTGCCAGCACGCCGTCGCGTTCCGGTACATGGCCGCGAAAGCCGTAGCCGCCGCTCTCTTCGCCGCCTATGAGTGCATCTTTTTCAATCATGAGCGGCGCCACATATTTAAAGCCGACCTTGGTCTCATATACAGGCACATCGTACAGTTTCCCCAGCAGGTCGATCATATCCGTCGAGCACAGGCTTTTTATCAACGGCCCCCGTTCCCCCTTCACTTCGAGTAAATAGAGCGCGAGCAGCGCAAACACCTGGTGCTGCGTGAGAAATACGCCGTTTTCATCCATTACTCCTATACGGTCGGCATCACCGTCCGTTGCCAGGCCGACATCAGCCATAAGCTCTTTCATCATGAGGGACAGTTTTTCGAGGTTCTTAGCGATCGGCTCCGGCTGAATTCCGGGGAATATGGGGTTCCTTTCGGCATTTATCTCGATAATTTCCAGGTCCCCTTTTTCCAGAAGCGCCCTGAAATAGCCTATACCTGCCCCGTACATGGAGTCGTCGATGATTTTTAGTTTCTTTTGCCGTATCGAAGGGAGGTCGACAAGCCGTTCGACCTGTCGGGTATAAACAGGTACCGGATCGTAGATCGTTATTAAGCCCTTCGCTTTTCCTTCATCGAGCGGGAGAATTTTCACCGCTCCCGGGGCGAGCGCCTTGTTGGTAAGTTGCTCGATCTCCGCGACTATATCGGTGGGTGCACTGGCGCCGTCGCTGTCTTTGTATTTAAAGCCGTTCCATTTGCCCGGATTATGGCTTGCAGTGATAATAATAGCCCCTGCGGACCCGGTCGCAACGACCGTATAGCTGATCACAGGTGTCGGCGCCTGTTTTTCACAGAGATATGTTTTTATTCCGTTACCGGCAAGCACCTCTGCACATGCAGCGGCAAAGTCTTCCGACGCGAAACGGGTATCATACCCGATGACCAGCCCCCTGTCCGTCAGTTTATGTTTTTTCAGATAGTCCGCTACGCCCTGTGCGCATGCACGAACATTATCGAAGGTGAAGTCCTCAGCGATAACCGCCCGCCAGCCATCGGTACCGAATGAAATTTTATCGGTCATCCCGCTCCTTTCTCGCATACCGGCCTTCCGGTACAATGGAATATAAAGGTCAACGGGCCCTTGTCCCGCTTACAATCTCTTATTATACGCTTCCCCAAGACCAATTCAAGAGGATGCTCTTTATTAAAGGCCGGCCTCTTTCCGGATAATCTCAGCTTTGTCCGTCCGCTCCCAGGGGAGGTCAAGGT
>CAZAIO010000144.1:0-5777 GCA_964485235.1 uncultured Dehalococcoidales bacterium | reverse complement strand
AAATAAATCGGGATTCATGAGCAATAAGCAAGACAGCCTGGAGGGACTTGCCCGGAGCCTGAAGAAGTATTTTACTGAAATTCACATCGATATATGTGGCTCTGAAGCGCTCTTCCGGGCACGGGGAAAGATTGTATAAGACAGCGATTTAATCTGGCTATTCTTTCCGGCCGACTTTCTTGCCTTCTCTCTGTTCACGTGTTGTCTTGGAAAAAGATACCATAATTGAAGAATAAGCAGTCCGGATAAAGGTGACTTTCAGTGAAAGAGGAGAGGTTTCAGCGATCGCTGATTATATATCGGCTATTTTCCGGACCAGAAATCCCCGCTTCCCCTGCTGAATGGAGATTGAAATAATTTGTTTACTTCTTAATCGCTTTGTCTATCTTCTCCATCATATCAGGAGGAAAAGGAGTTACCATATCATGCGATTTTTTAGCATGAAGAGCAATAATCTCCATCAGCTCATCGTGGTCTGCGTCCTTTACTTCAAAACCGCATTTCATACCAAGGTCTTTACATTTGAAAGAATACATAGTGCACATTCCTCCTCATTTTTAGTTTTATTAATGCACTTCTGCCCGGTATGTACTCAATACGCTTTGCAGGTTTCTTGCGCAACGCTATTATAATGCAATACTATGCCCATAATCAATACATTATCAAAATATTAAATAATAATATATAAATTAATATAATATCAATATATTTGTTATTACAATATACCCCTCACGTAATTCTCAGTTCAATAATAGTATCCTCCATAGGGTTGACTATTCTATTTCCATGCGTGAGTGGTTCAAAACGAATGGCTCTTATATAATTATATATAACGATACCTGTTGGATTTCATTACGGAAATTATGCTGTATACTACTTTTGAACGCTATACCGGTTATGGTAATATTTGAGGAATAGTTTCGCACAACCGGTCAAATAGTATTTACAGGAAACTTCAATATGGATGTCCGGAAATCCGGGGTAATCGTTTATAGTCCCGATAAATGCGCCGCATGCGGTGTATGTGAGGTGATGTGCTCGTTATGGCATGAGGGTGTTACAGGGACAGCTTTTGCCGGGTGTACGGTAGTCCCGAATCCGTTCACGGCAACGCATAGCTTCATTATATGCAGTCAGTGCGATTCTCCTGATTGTTATTTCGCCTGTCCGATTAAAGACATCGCACTGTGCATCGATAGAGCTACCGGTGCCAGATACATCGACGCGGACGAGTGTACCGGCTGTATGATGTGTATCGATGCCTGTCCGCTGGAAACACCGGGTATAAAGTTTCATGCTGAAAAAGGAGTCGCATTCAAATGCGATCTATGCCGGAACAGGGATGAAGGACCCATATGTGTTGAGTATTGCCCTGTCCAGGCGTTGGCTTTCGTGCCGGTTAAGGAGAGGGTGTAGGTATGGCATCATTATTCGGCTGGGTTGGAACTGTTTTATTCGTCGACCTGTCGAGCGGGAAAATAGCCCGTGTTCCGACGACAGAGTACAGACCGGCAGAGATCATAGGCGGAGTGGGTCTCGGTACCCGGATTTTCTGGGACCTGGGATGTCCCGACGTCGATGCGTTTCATCCTGATAATCCTCTTATCATTTCAACAGGCCCCTTAAACGGGACATATGGGGGATTCGGCAAAGGAATAGTCTGCACTATTTCGCCACAGAGTTATCCGCAGGAACTATTCACCTATTCCGCATTCGGAGGCAGGTTTCCTGCCGTACTGAAACATGCCGGTTACGACGCCCTGGTAGTTCTGGGAAAGGCGGAGTCCCCGGTCTATCTTTCTATAAATGACAAAGATGTCACGATTAAAAGTGCCGATAATCTATGGGGAAGGGATACCTTTGAGGCGCAGCAGTCTCTTCGAAAAGATGAAGCAGGAGCCGCAATGGTAGTGATCGGTCCGGCAGGTGAGAACCTCAGCCGTATCGCAGTGATAATAAGTGAGACCAATTTTGCAGCAGGACAGGGTGGCTTCGGGGCGGTTATGGGTTCGAAGAACCTGAAAGCAATAACGGTGAAGGGTACAGCAGGCATAAAGATTGCGAGGCCCCATGATGTATTGCGGCTGGCAGAAGTCATCAGGGAAGAGAATATCAAAAGGGCAGAGGTAAAAGTTAGGGATTGGCGCGGCCCTTATATGTCTTCGAAAGATATACAGGAATTTTTTGCCAGTAACTATTATATCAAACAGTCGGGATGCTACGGCTGCCCGACGAAGTGTGTGGGCATTCACAAAATACCGGGGATAGGAATGGCCGGCAGCAAATGCGCAAACTGGGGATGGTCTCCTATGTTCAGCAGTGAGCCCCGTGATATATGGGAAGCAAATGTTCTCATGCAGAAGCTCGGTATTAATAGTTTTGATGTAACATGCGGTATACCCCTTTTGTTGCTGCTTGCTTACCAGGCAGGCATCCTGTCTACCCAAGAAATTGAAAGGGATATAGGTCTACCGGCTACTGTATGGCTGGGTGGTAAGGCAACGGACCACGAGTTCCTGACAGTATTCCTGAATAAGATCGCAGGGGGGGAAATCCCCTTTGCTCAGGGGACGCCGAGGTTTATTAGTCACTTCAGTCGAATATTACAACGGGGTGAAGACCTGGCAAATCTACAGCAGGAATTATATACTGCTCGCGGTTACGCCTATCAGCATATGGATAACCTGGGGAGCGCGCTGCACTGGGCTACCGATAGCCGGAGTCCGATAGCTTCATCTCACGATTATTTAAATCCTCCTCCGGAGGTTATGGAGCACCTCGGGCTTCCTCTATACAGCAGCTACCAGGTTCATGATCCGGCCGCAACAGTTTATGAGGGAGCAGAGAGGGTAACCGCCTGTGTCCAGGAGAACCAGAGTTTAAAAAATTCTCTTACTTTATGTGAGAGCTGGAGTGCGCTGAAGAATTTCTTCGATCCTCCGGAACAGGACCTCAGGCTTTTTGAAAGCCGGATATTCTCCGCAGTTACAGGAGTCGATATGGATGCGGAAAGTCTGGGCAGGGCAGGCGAGAGAATATGGAATTTACGCCGGGCCGTGATGGTGAAAAGAGAAAAGCGTACCAGGGAAGACGATATTATCAATGCTCCATATTTTGAGAAAGCCATTAAATGCTACGGAGGAAGTGCACGCGGCCGCCAGAACGGACCGATCGACCGGGCTAAATTTGAGTCGCTTAAAGATAGATATTACAAATTACGAGGATGGGATGTCGGGACCGGATGGCCGACAAGGGATAAACTGGAAGAACTGGGGCTGAAGGACGTAGCCGAAGGGCTTTATGCATAAAAACAGCTTCCGGAGCAGACAGGCGATAACTTCACAGGTACATGTTTGGTATAGTTTCGATAGCATTTCTTTTAATCGCCTTATCTGTACGCCGTCTACGGGCAGGCGATACCTGAGAAACCCGGTATGTTGTTAGCTGTCATTTTCTTCCGGGCTTTCAATCGACAGAAGTTCCGCCTCCGGTAATGATGCCTCGGTAATGCCTCTTTCTGTTCGTATGGCATCTATTTTTTCGAGAGGCCGATCGAGTTGTCTCCGGCGGGTAGTATTCAATCGGTTGTACTCATCATGTGCCTCTTCAATCTTTTTGCCCATTTTCTCAAGTGAGGTACCGAAAGCTTTCCATTGTTTCCTGAATGCACCTAACAGGGAAAGTATCTGGTCTGCTGTTTTTTCTATATTGAAATTTTCCACCGCCTGTCTAATTATCGCCAGGATTGCATAAAGTGTTATCGGCGAGCACAGGACTACCTTGTTTTTTAAAGCTTCGTCGACAATCGATCTGTCATTTTCCTGTATGAAGCTATATACCTGTTCGTTCGGTATGAATACGAGTACATAGTCAACGGTATTTTCTTCCGGATTTATATAGTCCCTGCCGGTAACCTCTTTTATCCGCTGTTTAACGTCTCTCAGGAATTGCGTTTTACACTTTTCCTTATCGACGTCGGCGGTTGCATTGTAATGTGCTATATAGTTATCTAACGGGAACTTTACATCCATATTGACCTTAAGGTCTCTCGGCAGATAAAACGTATAATCCGGCCTTGTACTGACCGTCTCCTGAGTTGTCTGTTTTAGATAGTTGATGCCTTCGATAAATCCGGCGACTCTCAGCACATCTTCTGCCATTCGTTCCCCCCATTGTCCCCTCATCTTCGAACTGCTGAGCGCAATCTGTAATTTACCGGTCGTATCCTGCAATTTGCCGGTCTGTTCTACCACGTTCTTGAGCTGTTTGTCGATTTCTCCGAATTTTTCAGCGCGGTCTTTCTCAAAAGCGGTCACTACTCTTTCTACTTTTTGTAGATTATCTTCGACGCCTTTCAGGTGCTCATCGATGGATTTTTTCTTCTCCGTCAGGTCTTTTTCACTTTCGGAGGTCTTTTTCGAGAGTACCTCTTCCGCCCGTTTGATCAGTTCGTCGGAACTTCTGGTCAGTGCTTCAAAAGAAAGTGCAGAGAAAGCATCTTTCATATTATTTATATCCTGTATACGGTGCCGCTGCCGGATACTGTTTATGGCCAATACGATCACGACCCCGACTATCAAGCCTACTATAAATCCGATTATGTATTCCATGAACTCCCTCTGCCTGTATTCGAAATTGACATAATTATACATCTATAGCTATCGCAATAGAATACCCTATATGTAATAAATTCCTGATGATAAGCCGCTTCCGGCTGGTGACAACCGTGAAAGAGCCTTTGGATTTAATTAGATTACGTATTAAAATTAATTATAGAAGACTCAAAATTATACATGGATGCGCTATTATTGTATTGAAGGTTGAAAGAACACGATTATGCCCAAGCGGGAAGATGAACGAAATACGATAAAAAAACAGGGCAAGATTGCCTATTGTTACGGTTGCGGAAAACAGGTATACCCCCGGAATGTATCCAGGTTGATCTTCTTTAAAAAGAGAGCAGGCTGGGTATGTTATAACCCCGAATGCCGGTACTATTTGAAAGTAAATCCCGTTGCATCTATCCCATAGATTGTCATATTTAGTTTACGCAGGCGGCTGTCCGCTATATCACCGAACACAACGATAGAACCTTTTACTGCGTCTTTTATTTTAAAATCATCCGGAAGATATTCAAATCCACCTGAACAGGATAATTATTTACCTGTCAGCCTTTTCACGCCTTCCGCATTTACCGGATAATACTTTATCTTTCCCGGTACAATTCATGATAAACTACAGACTATGCATGAAGAACTCATCGCTCCCTGCGGCATGAACTGCGGTGTATGCGCTAACTATCTGGCTATGCAAAACGACCTGAAAAAGAAGGGTTTTAACAAATCATATTGCCCGGGTTGCCGTCCGCGCGGCAAAAATTGTACGTACATGAGCAAAAACTGCGACCTCATGGGTAAAGGGCTTATCGGCTATTGCTACGAGTGTACTGATTATCCCTGCCGTCGCATGAAAGCGCTCGATAAACGGTACCGAACTTTTTATCATTTGAGCATGATAGAAAACATGGAATTTATCAGAGAGCACGGTATCGGGAGCTTCCTCCAAAAGGAAGCGGAAAAATGGAAATGCCCGGAATGCGGATACGTTATTAGCTGTCATAGCGGGGTCTGCTTCCGTTGTCATCCGGAGGATTTGAGAAACAGAACGATCATCTCCAAATGGACAGGAAGATAGCCACCGGTCGGAATATGAGGATTTTCTATATCTTCTACAGTAATAGGACCGGTCTCCTATAAAGCAGAAACCTGCTTTTCCCT
>CAZAIO010000143.1:0-5802 GCA_964485235.1 uncultured Dehalococcoidales bacterium | reverse complement strand
CGCCGACTACCGCCAGGTCCATCGAATGTCTCGGTTCGAGCTTTATATAGACTGCCCTGCTCTTTGCCGGCATTCCGGGTACCTGTATTTCTTTCACAATTTCTCCATCGATGAGGATTGTTTTTCCCGGTCCGGTAAAGAATTCTTCAAGGGGTACCATTTTTTCCCGGTTCCCGCTTATCAGCTTCACCTTTGCCTCCAGTACGAGCAATGCCGGAGCCATATCCGCCGAAGGAGCAGCATTGCAAATATTTCCCACAATAGTGCCCCTGTTTCGTATCTGGACGGAAGCCATGCTTTGGGCGGCTTGCCGGAGAACCCCGAAATGCTCCCGGACTATTGAAGACGTTTCCACGGAATGAATTGTAGTGAGTGCTCCTATTGAGAGCATATCGTCGTTGAAACGGATATAATCGAGGTCCGGGATATTTTTCAGATCGACGATGTACTCCGGTGCCGCATGTTCTCTTCTCTTCAATTTTGGAATGACATCGGTACCACCGGCTATTATTTTCGTTGCTCCTTTATGAGTGTTGAGAAAGGAAAGCGCTTCCTTTATCGAGCGGGGTGAAAAAAGATCGAACCTGGGCAGTCTGCGATAAAATGTTACCATATCCGGACCTTTCGTGAAATTGATTTATTTACCTGCCGTTTAGTAGAATAGCTATAATAAAGTAATATAATACTGTATTTTTGTCAAGATTCAACTTCATTGTGTAATTTCGAAATATTTGTATTGGATATATAGCGGTGCAAAAAGTAATTTGATAAGATGATTGGGTGAAATGCTATCTTATAATAAGACCTTTCTTGAGGCAAGAGTTTTTACATGAATAAATTGAGCAGGAAGAGGCGAAATGAAATTAACCGGGAAAATATCGTAAAGATAGCTGCACAATTATTCATCGTCGAAGGGTATCACGGTGCAAGCATAAATGATATTGCCAAAAAGATGGGAGTAACCAAAGCGGCTCTTTATTATTATTTCAAGGATAAGAGAGAGATATTAAAAGAAATAACAAACAGGACTATTGAACCTGCAAACAAGGCAATCGAAATCGGAAGGTCCGCTCTCCCTCCGAAAAAAAGACTGGAAAAAATTATTGCGGTATTGATAAAGTCGGCGACGGAAATGCCGGAAACCACCCTTATTACCTTTGAAATGAATAATATACTTACCGCAAAAGACCGTAGTGTGCTCAAACAATATCATAAAGAAGTAGAAAAAGTGGTGTACGATACGATCAGGGAAGGGGTTGAACAGGGAGTTTTTAAAGCGAAGAATATAAAAATGGCAACCTTCGCCATATTGGGGGCGGCAAATTCGATATACCGCTGGTACCGTCCGGATGGTGAACTCACTCCTTCCCGGATAGCGAACCAATTTATTTATCTTCTTGCCAATGGCTATTTAAAGTGATAGCCGATTAGTTTGTTACAATCGATAGAGCATTAATCCTGGAGCAATGAATTGGCGGATCTAATAACAGGTACGGGAGTCGAACAATGAAGAAAAGCACATTGTATTTCATTCTGGCATGTCTTATGTTTTTAACGGCCGTTATAGAAGGGCTGTCAGGGTTTTTATTATGGCTTGTAATACCCGGAGGCGGAGGCCGTGGAGGAGGGGAGAGTTCTGTTTTCTGGGGAATTACAAAGAACGCATGGATCGATATTCATGACTGGGTAGCCGTTGCGATGCTGGTGCTCGTTGTTGTTCATATTATCTTACACTGGAAATGGATAGTCCGTATGATAAAAACGTGTTGCCGCAGGCAGTCCGCATAACAACACTTTAAGAAGGCGTATCGATTAATAATTGAATACCTGTTGAATATCTCTCACGAAGTAAAGCATTTGCCATGATGCTTGCCGTTGAATGAATTATAGTACGGCAACCTGTGTCTTTTCGATCCCGGTTGCAATGTTTTATATTGTTGAATATAGAAGTAAAAATCATATCTGTGGTATTATTCGTTATTAGGTGGTTTGATTATCGGATTTGCCCGGCCGGTAACAGGCCTGTATCGAGAGTGAAATAACCATATGAATGCTCTGATCTATCGCGTACTTGTCTTTATGGGTGTGCTTGTTGCGCTCCTATTCATCGGCGTCATCGGTTTCATGTTTACTGAAGGGCTTTCTTTCCTCGATGCTCTTTATTTCACAATTGTTACGATTTCAACCGTAGGCTATGGCGATATTCATCCGGTTACTATTGGAGGGAAAGTTCTCGCTTTCCTGCTTATTGTGATCGGTGTCGGTACTTTTCTCGGTTTCTTTGCCAATGTAACCCAGTTGCTGTTGTTCAGAGGGGAAGAAAGGAGCAGAAAGCTGCGGCTCAATACTGTGATCGGTCTTTTTTTCAGCGAGCTCGGCACACATCTTCTGAGAATGTTTTCTTCTTATGATCCGGACCTCGATAGCATACGCGGGCAATGTTGTATTGAACAAAACTGGACGGACGAGGATTTCGAACGGCTGCGTAAGCATCTCAAATCCTACAGGTATGAAATTGCAGTAGAGAAAATACAACTTGAGGAAATGCGCGATTTTCTTCGCGCAAAGGGCGAGTTGCTGGTCCACCTGCTGGAGAATCCCAACCTGGTCGAGCATGAATCGTTTACCGCGTTGCTCAGGGCGTTGTTTCATCTCAGGGACGAGCTTTTCTCCAGGCAGGGATTTGATTCGTTGCCGGATACCGATATTGCCCATCTTGCCAACGATGCCAAACGCGTATATATATTGCTTGGAGAGCAATGGATCATGCATATGCATTACCTGAAGCAGCACTATCCCTACCTGTTTTCACTGGCGTTACGGACAAATCCTTTTAATGTGAACGCATCGCCCGTTGTTATTAACTGACCTGTACTTTATCGGGCCGCAACGGTTTTTCCGAATTACTTGTACCACGGAGGTTATGATGTCCTGGCATAAAGAAATAGATGAACTGAAGCAAAGACATGAAATGGCGAAAGAAATGGGTGGAGCGGAAAATATTGCCAGGCAGCATAAAAAGGGAAGGCTTACCGTAAGGGAACGGTTCGATGTTCTTCTAGACAACGGTTCTTTCCGGGAGATACAATCGCTTGCCGGTAAAGCCGACTACGATAAAGAAGGCAACCTGAAATCATTTACGCATGCTCCCCGTATAACAGGATACGGCATGATTGATGGTCGGCCTGTCTGTATTGAGGGAGATGATTTTACTATACGGGGCGGCTGGGCAGACCCCACGAGTTTTATGAGTATCGGAGGCTTTACTCCGGAAAAAATGGCGCTTGAGTGGCGGATTCCGTTCATTCAGTTACTGGACTCCGCCGGCGGGAGCGTGCTCAACGTGGAAAACCTCAAACGTACGGTATTATTGGGAAATCCCGAACGGTGGGGTACCAGGACGAAACTGATGGCATATGTCCCTGTGGTTGCGGCGGCACTCGGTTCGCTTGGCGGCGTGCCGCCGGTGTATGCCGCGGCATCGCACTGGAGCATTATGACTAAAAAGAACAGCGAGCTGTTCGTCGCCGGTCCTCCTCTGGTGAAACAGGCGCTCGGCATAGATATCACCAAAGAACAGCTCGGAAATTATAAAGTACATTGCTATGAGAGCGGCGTGATAGATAACGTGGCGGAGGATGAAGAGGACGCGTTCCGGCAGATAAAGCGTTTTTTAAGCTACCTGCCGGATAACGTGTGGCATCAACCGCCGCGCATGGATACCGGCGATAGACCCGACAGGCGTGATGAAGAGCTGCTTTCCATAATTCCCCGCGACCGGAAAAAGACCTATGATATGCGTACACTCATCAATCATGTGGTTGACCGTGATTCTACTTTCGAAATTTCGCCTTTTTACGGCAGGTCGGTGATCACCCAGCTTGCGCGCATGGACGGTTATCCGGTTGCCCTGATCGCCAATGACTGCAACTGGTACGGCGGCGCGCACACAGCGGCGGCATGCGAGAAAATGATGCGTTTCGTGGACTTCGCCGATACGTTCCATCTTCCCATTATCCATCTCGCCGATTCGCCCGGCTTCATGATAGGGCCGGAATCGGAAAAGCAGGGCATAGAGCGCAAGTCCGCGCGGCTCGTTGCCGCCATGTCACAGGCAACCGTTCCCGGCATTCCGGTGCTGATACGGCGCTCCTACGGAGTAGCCGGTGCGCTTCACGCGAGCATATCACGGCTCAATCTCCGCTATGCCTGGCCCTCCGGCGAATGGGGCTCACTTCCTATTGAAGGCGGCGTGATGGCGGCGCACCGGAGAGAAATAGAGGCCGCTTCCGACCCGGAAGCGAAGCGGATCGAGCTTGAAGAAAAGGTACGTAAATACGCATCGCCGTTCCGCACTGCCGAGGCGTTCGGCGTTGAAGAGATCATCGATCCCAGGGACACGCGTCTGCTGCTCTGCGAGTTCGTCAGGCGGGCTCAGGACATCACCGCAACTCAGCTCGGACCCAAGGCACGTGTCGGTATGAGGCCGTAAGAAGCGGCTTAATAAAGGACGCAGCCCGTCCACGTGATCCTGTCGGGGTGAAACCCGCTGTCCATACTGAGCCGGTCCAGCAGGGAGATCACATCTATACCCAGCGCGACGAGGGATGTCCGCGCTTTGTCCGGCAGGGGGCACGGCTTGCCGGAAACGATGTAGCAGGGTTCGCAAAGCCCGCAAAACCCGGCGGTCATTCCCCATATATGTTCCGGACCTTTTTCTCTGAGACAGTTCTCCAGTTGCAGCAGCTTTTCGTGGAAATCTCTTTTGGTTATCTTCAGCCCTTCTTCATCGTATTCAACGTCGAGCGGTCTGCTGTATTGCAGCAGGACGCCGTGCTTGAATGTGCTGATCCGTGCCTTTATTTGCTCTAATGTTCCGCTGTGTGGAGGACACATGTAATTACTGTTGTAATTGCCGCATTTGTTTGCAACGCACAGGTCGCGGATTTTCTGTTCGGGTATAAGCAGGCTTGCGTCGAATTCCACAAAGGCGGTGAAACCGAGCGATTGTATGCATTCACTGCTTAAAGGCGCATGTTCTTTTTCATCCTGTTTCATCGATGGTAGTATACCAGCAATCCATTTCCATATGTCATTACGAGACCATACTGACTTCGTCGAGAGGCGAAGTAATCTCTGCTTGAATTCCATGAGACTGCCGCGTCGCCCCGATTTACCCGACATATCGGGGCTCCTCGCAGTGACATTTAATACGTGGGAGCGTATCTTTCTTTAGTTGCGCCCTATTAGGCCCATATAATCGCAGGCCTCTCCATACAAATAGCCGCCGAAGAATGACTCCTGGGATTCTCTTGGCTTGAGCATGGGGGCCTCCTGTGAGTTGGTATGCTCATTGTAGATGGAACGTGTGAAAAGCGCTAGCGCTGTGTTTTTTGTTATCTATGTGCCCGGATTGTACCCTTTATGAGGTCAACCGTCGCGAGATGACTCTCACAAATTTTTACACTTTTATTTTACGTGAGCTTCAATCCGGTACCACTGTACAGTAATATGTGTTCTATATATATTGATAACGCTTCATCTTTATTATTTGCTATTATCTCTTTACCTTTAATACCTCTTTCCTGGTAGTATATCCTGTAGCAAGTGGAGTCTGGGATTTGTATGATGTAATAACTATCATCATGTGAAGGGAACGCACGCGTAAATGGTAGATTATTAAACTTATAATTCTTATTGATATAATCCAGTATATCCTTTTTTGTTATAGTAAAAACTTCAGAGTATCGCGGAATGCCTTGTTCATCACGTCCCGCATATTTCATGGTTAATTCAAATTCT
>CAZAIO010000142.1:0-5923 GCA_964485235.1 uncultured Dehalococcoidales bacterium | reverse complement strand
TGTATCAACATTACCGGACTCCAAAGACCTTACGCTCGAAGAGAAGGTACGGCTTACCCTTAAACAGCTTGCAACGATTTGATCAGCTTTAGCATTTGTCGGCAATTACCTGTGTTTCCTGTATTATTAAAACTTTACCTGTATTGCTTCTAAATAAAGTACGTGTGCTATCATGTATATACAGGAAATAAGTTCTGTGGATTAACAATTAATTGCAGATTGCCTGTTACAGCTTCAATTATTACCTGTACCGGATTTGATTATAAGAGTAGTAGTGATGAATAGTTTATATAAAGCAACGTCAGGATTTAAACGTGTCTTTATTTAAAATTCAATCGGAATTGCGGATGACCGGCGACCAGCCGAGGGCTGTTCAGGAGCTTGCCGACGGAATAAACAGCAAGCTGCGGAAACAGACTTTACTGGGGGTAACAGGAAGCGGGAAGACTTTTATCATGGCAAATGTCATCGAGAAAGTGCAAAGGCCGACCCTGGTTATCTGCCACAATAAAACGCTTGCCGCCCAGCTTGCTACGGAGTTCAAAGAGTTCTTTCCTGACAACGGAGTCGAGTATTTTGTGAGCTATTACGATTACTATCAGCCCGAAGCATATAACCCGGTGACGGATACATATATTGAAAAAGACAGTGATATTAACGAAGAGATAGATAAACTGCGTCATGCGGCGACCCATGCATTATTGAGCCGCAGAGATGTATTGATTGTCGCGTCCGTCTCCTGTATCTACGGCCTGGGCGAACCGGAAGAGTATTACAGCTTCGTTGTAAATGTTAAAAAAGGTGAAGAGTATAACAGGAATAAACTGGTCCGGCGTCTTGTCGATATGCAGTATGAGCGAAATGATTTCGAGTTTGCCAGGGGCAAGTTCCGCATACGGGGCGATACTCTGGAGGTCCAGCCTTCATATGAAGAGACGGCGGTGCGGATCGAGTACTGGGGCAATGAGATCGAACGGATCGTCGAAATTGATCCGGTTACGGGCGAAATTTTATCCGAGCGCGACAGCATCGACATATATCCGGCAAAACATTTTGTAACGTCTCAGGAAAAAATTCATGATGCAATAGAAGATATAAAGGTCGAACTGGATGTACGATTGAATGAGCTTAAACAAAATAACAAACTTCTGGAAGCGCAGCGGCTTGAAATGCGAACAAATTACGACATTGAAATGCTCAACGAGTTGGGATACTGCAACGGGATTGAAAATTATTCACGGCATCTTCAAAGGCGTCCTGCCGGAAGCGCACCGTGGACTTTGCTGGACTATTTTCCCGATGATTTCCTGATGTTTATCGATGAGTCTCATATGACATTGCCCCAGGTCAGGGGTATGTATAATGGCGACCGCTCAAGGAAAAACACCCTTATCGAGTATGGTTTTCGACTGCCGTCGGCACTGGACAACCGACCTTTGCGGTTCGATGAATTCGACAGGCATATCAATCAGGTCATCTATGTTTCGGCGACGCCGGGGCCTTATGAATACGAACACAGTCAGAAGATAGTCGAGCAGTTAATACGGCCGACAGGACTGCTGGAGCCGACAATCGAGGTGAAACCCACTCACGGGCAGATCGACGATTTAATGGAGCAGATAAAGCGATGTGTTGCGAAAGGCGAGCGGTGCCTCGTGACAACGCTAACGAAAAGAATGGCTGAAGAGCTGTCCGAATACCTGAGAGAAATGGAGATAAAAACGCATTATATACACTCCGAGGTGGATACACTTGAACGGGTAGAGATTCTTCGCGATCTCAGGCTGGGTGTCTATGATGTAGTTGTAGGAATTAATTTGCTGAGGGAAGGGCTGGATCTGCCTGAAGTAAGCCTTGTGGCTATCTTGGATGCGGACAAAGAAGGCTATTTAAGGTCGAAAGGGGCTTTGATCCAGACGATGGGTCGCGCAGCACGCCATGTCGACGGACATGTGATCATGTATGCGGATACGGTAACAGGCTCGATGCGGGAGGCAATCGATGAGACCTACCGTCGCCGTGCAATTCAGGAAGCATATAATAAGGAACACGGCATTACTCCTCAAGGCATTAAAAAGGCTGTGAAGGATATTATTGAGCGGGTGAAAGTTGTGGCCGAGGGCAAGGTGCCCTATACCGCTACGCCGATTTCTCGCGACGAAGTATTGAAGCTGATACGCGATCTCGAATCTCAGATGAAGAAAGCGGCTAAAAACCTGGAGTTTGAAAAAGCCGCGCTGCTCAGGGACAGGATTATCGAGCTGAGAAAAGGTGAAAACCTGCTTTCTCCGGGAATTAAACCATAATTTCTACCGGGAACGATGTGTTTATTGAAGTGAGAAGAAGAGTTTAATACCCTTCTTCTTTCAATTTGTCGAAGAGCCTTGCAGCCCTGGGATAGCCGATGTGGAGACGGCGTTGTAAGAAGGAAGCAGAGCAATTGTCCGCTTCCTCGGCAATTTGCCGGGCGGCTTCAAGCAAGGGGTCTTCCTCCTCTTTAGACTCAGTTTCTAACTCAACCATATTTTCAAATATAACAGGTGCTATTTCACCTTTGTGCTGGGTACGCCAGAAATTGACCAGCCTGTCGATCTCTGCATCCGAGAGAAAAGGTCCCTGCATGCGTTTTGGTTTACTGGCGTCGGTGGATAGATAGAGCATGTCTCCTCTGCCGAGTAACTTATCGGCTCCTGCTGCGTCAAGAATGGTCCTGGAGTCGACTTGCGATGTAAGAGCAAAGCTGATACGGGTAGGGAAGTTCGCTTTTATAAGACCGGTTACAACATCGACCGACGGCCGTTGTGTGGCAACGATCAGATGGATTCCGGTTGCGCGGGCGAGTTGTGCGAGTCTACATAATGTATGTTCTACCTCGTCGAAAGAGGTCATCATGAGATCTGCCAGTTCATCGATTACCAGCGCTATATAGGGCATTTTTTCACCGGGAGGCCGGTCTTTGTTATATCCATCGATATTACGGGCACCTGCCTGAGAAAACTTCCGGTAGCGGTCGTCCATTTCCTGAGTAAGCCAGCGCAGAGACAGGACAGCTTTTTGTGTATCGACTACTACGGGAGATATAAGATGGGGAAGGCCGTCGAATGTGACCAGCTCGACGCGCTTGGGATCGATCATGATAAATTTCAAATCATCGGGTGTGTTACAGGTAAGAAGGCAACAAATCGATGAGTTGATAAAAACGCTCTTACCGCTGCCTGTGGAACCTGCAATGAGCAGGTGGGGCATTTTGGCAAGGTCTGCCACTAAGGTTTCACCACCGGCACCTTTGCCGAGTGCCAATGTCAGGTTCGATTTTGTTTTGCTTTTTTGGTATGCATTTGACTCTAATATACTGCGCAGGTTAACAGAACCGAATGTAGCGTTCGGTACTTCTATACCTACCCAGGGTTTTCCCGGAATTGGAGCTTCGATTCGAATACCCGGTGCAGCCAGAGCAAGGGCCAGGTCATTCGATAACGAGCTTATACGTTCTACTTTCACTCTTGTCCGCGATATCTCTTCTTTGCGTACTACAACGTTGCCGTCTTTGTCCTTTTCCTTTATTTCCTTGTATTTCCGGTCCCAGCCGGGCTCTACACAGAACTGGGTGACGGTAGGGCCGGTATTTATCTGTGAAATCTTCCCTTCGACGTTGTAGCTTGCCAGTGCCTCCACTATTAGCTGTCCCCGTTTTTCTACTTCCGGCTGAGTAATGTCGGTTTCAATTGATTTTTCCAGAATGCCGATCGGGGGCAATTGCCAGCCTCCGACAGTTAATTCAGGTTGATATTTGCCGGGTTCCCATGTTTCCGTGACAACAGGTTCCGCTGCGGCGATAGGATGTGGGGGCGGTTCAATTACCGGCTCTTCGTGAATTGCACGGGCAGGCTCAGGTTCTATTACCGGCTCTTCCGCAGGCAATATGGACGGTGCCGGTCTTTTTACGGTTTTCGTTTTACCCTGCGATGTTTTTCCCATTGACTGAAAGAGTGCGGTCAGGCTTTTACCAATGAATATCGCAGTCTTTCCCAGTGCCCCTGTAGTGCCGCGAAATGCAACGAATAGAAGACCCAGAAAAACAAGCCCGCATAGCCGGAGAATTCCATTTACCGTAGAACTGCCGATTATGCTCTCACCTATTGATCCCCCAAGCGGTCCGGAGAAAAAGGTCATCAGACCCCAGAATGCGACGGCAAAGATTATAGTTCCGAGCACAATATTCCAGCGCTTGTACAGGAGTGGACCTTTCTCATTGACAATCATCCCGACAACGGTAAGCAGAGCGAGGAGGATTAGAGCCAGTCCTATTCCGAACGTAGACACCATGCTTTCCCATGTACTTTTAACCCATCGGACGATGGCAGGTGAAAACCAGTAAATGAGAACGGCAGCGATGATAATAGCAGCAATAGTAAGAACAGGAGGCGAAAAAATGAACCGGAAGAACTTGCCGAGAAACGACGATTTCTTTGCCGATTTCTTTCGCGTCGTGCGTGTTGCGGGTTTCTTTGTTTTTCTTTTCCTTGTAGCCATGACAATTTACACTTCAATTATCGTGGTGATAATCATCGGGCGGCGCTTCGTATGTTCGTATAAAAATTTTCCTAACGTGTCTTTTACCTTCGTGTGGACGGAGCTTCTTTCAATAGGGTATTTGCCGCTGTGGCTTAACGTCGTGACGATAAGGTCCCTTGCATCTTCAAGGATGGAACTACCATTAGTCGTATCGACAAATCCTCTGGAGATAAGGTCCGGGCGTCCAACGAGGGTTCCTTTCTTTTTATCAACGGCAATAATCGCAACGACAATTCCGTCCCTGGACAATAATTTACGGTCGCGAAGGACAATTCCCGCCTGAGTACCCAGAACAAGGCCATCTACGAATACATTGTCAGCCGGAACGCTGCCTTTTATTTCGGCTTTTTCCTTGCTCAGTTCGAGGATATCGCCGTTTTCAAGTATAAAGATATTTTGCGGGGGTATACCAATTTCCTCGGCCAGCTTGGCATGGTGGCTGAGATGACGGTATTCTCCGTGAATAGGCACAAAATAGTCCGGTTTGACCAGATTGAAGAGAAGTTTTAACTCTTCCTGGCTTGCATGTCCATGAACATGTACCTGAGAAATTCTGGAATAAATTACATGTGCTCCCTGCCTGAAAAGATTGTCTATAGTCCGGTTGATCAAGGATTCATTTCCCGGTATCGGTGTAGCGGATATTATCACCGTGTCACCTGGTGTAATACGTATCTGGCTATTATCGCCGTTGGTGATACGCACCAGCGCGGAAGTCGGTTCACCCTGGCTGCCCGTGGTAAGGAGAATAATCTGGTCGGGATGAAAACGGTTCATTTCGTCGGAACGACGTAAAATATCGGCAGGTGCTTTCAAGTAACCGAGATCGAGCGCCATACGGACGGTATCTTTCATGCTTCGCCCCTGGATGAATACATATCTGTGATATTTCGCTGCTGCATCGATTATTTGCTGTATGCGAGAAATGAGAGAAGCAAACGTTGCAATGATTACTCTTCCGGGGGCTTCGGAAATGATGTGGCCAAGTGTTTCACCAACGACGCTTTCCGATAATGTATAGCCCGGCAGGTCGGCATATGTAGAATCGGCGAGAAGAAGCAATACACCCTCCGCTCCGACATGTGCCAGCCTGGATAGATCGGACGGTTTGCCGTCAACAGGAGTGTAATCGATCTTGAAATCGCCGCTGTGTACTATATTTCCTACCGGCGTGCGGATTATCAGGCCGATTGAGTCAGGTATGCTGTGACACACTGAAAACGCTTCGATTTCGAATGCGCCGAGAGTAAAACTCGTCCCGACCTGTATAGTATTAAGCGCTACTTTTTTTCTGATGTTGCCGCCGCGCTCTTTCAACTTAACGGAAACAAGACCTAGAGTAAGCTTT
>CAZAIO010000141.1:0-5933 GCA_964485235.1 uncultured Dehalococcoidales bacterium | reverse complement strand
GAAGACGATGAAGCGCTGGAGCAGGAACTGCGCCACGATGAGAAGGAGCGTGCGGAGCATATCATGCTGGTGGACCTGGGGCGTAACGATATCGGCCGCGTGAGCGAGCCGGGAACAGTAAAGGTAAGCGAGCTGATGGAAGTGGAGCGCTATTCACATGTTATGCACCTGGTCACCCACGTCGAAGGAAAGCTGCGTAAAGAGCTTACCGTGTTCGATGCACTCAGCGCGTGTTTCCCCGCCGGGACGGTGTCCGGCGCACCGAAAATACGCGCCATGGAAATAATTGCCGGACTGGAGCCGGAAAAGCGAGGTCCGTATGCAGGTGCAGTGGGCTATTTCTCGTTCTCGGATAATATGGATATGGCAATCGCCATCCGTACGATGGTGGTCAAGGACGGGACCGCGTATGTCCAGGCAGGTTGCGGTATCGTCTATGACAGCGTGCCCGAAAAGGAATACCAGGAGACGCTGAATAAAGCTATGGCACAGCTAAAAGCTATAGACCGGGCGGAACAAAGAAAAATTACAAGGAGCGGAGATTATGCTCTTATTGATTGATAACTATGACAGTTTTACCTATAACCTTTTTCAATACATGAGCGAGCTGGGGGAAGAGGTGGTGGTAGCGCGTAATGATAAACTGGATATTGAAGGGATCGAGCGCATGAAGCCGCAGAAGATCGTGATCTCTCCGGGGCCGTCAACGCCGTTGAATGCCGGGATTTCCAATCAGGTGATACAGCATTTCGGCACGGTCTTGCCCGTTCTCGGGGTCTGCCTGGGGCATCAGTGTATAGGGTACAGCTACGGCGGGTCGTACGGGCAGGCGAAAGAGATCATGCACGGGAAGTCGTCGCTCATTTATCACAACGGCAAAGGTGTGTTCGCGGGTATTCCCAGCCCGTTTTCTGCGATCCGTTATCATTCGTTGATGGTCAGGCGGGAAGGTCTTCCGGATTGTCTCGAAGTGACCGCATGGACAGATGACGATACAATTATGGGCCTGCGTCACAGGGAATACAATGTCGAGGGGATCCAGTTTCACCCGGAATCGTTCATGACACATTCCGGAAAAGATATACTGAAAAACTTTTTAGGGAGGACGGAGATAAAATGATTAAAGAAGCTATCGGGCTTGTCGTATCCGGCAGTTCGCTTACCGCGGAGCAGGCCGAACTGGCGATGCAGGAGATAATGACGGGCGAAGTAACGCCTGCCCAGCTCGGCGCTTTTCTCACCGCCTTGAAACTCAAGGGAGAGAAGGCGGAGGAGATAACCGGCTTTGCCAGGGCAATGCGGGATAAAGCAGTTCATGTCAATGCGACAGGACCGGTTATTGATATAGTGGGTACGGGTGGTGACGGTTCGGGCAGTATCAATATTTCTACGGCAGCCGCTGTTATCGCCGCTGCCGCCGGGCTGAAAGTGGCAAAACACGGCAACCGCGCTATGAGCAGTAAATGCGGCAGCGCCGATGTGCTCGAAGCACTGGGCGTAAAGATCGACCTGGACGCCGGACAGGTACAGAAATGCCTCGAAGAAGCGGGCATCAGCTATATGTTCGCGCAGGTCTTTCACCCGGCTATGAAATATGCCGCCGCGCCGCGGCGCGAGATAGGAATACGCACCGTGTTCAATATCCTGGGACCGCTGACAAATCCCGCCGGAGCCGAAAGGATGGTGCTCGGAGTTGCCAGCGAACCTATGGTTGACGATATGTCGCTCGTGCTGCAGGGTCTGGGCTGCAAGCATGCCCTTATCGTGCACGGCGAAGACGGTATGGATGAGATCACAATATCGGGCAAGACCTATATAGGCGAGTTGAAGGATGGTAGCATAAAACGTTTTACCATTACGCCCGAGGACTTCGGCATATCGCGGGCTGATGTACAGAGCCTGCGCGGAGGTGAAGCGAAAGAGAACGCGGAAATGTTACGCCGGGTGTTCTCCGGGGCCCGCGGTCCGCAGCGGGACGTTATAGTGTTGAATGCGGCAGCCGGACTGTTAGCCGGAGATAAAGTAGAGTCCCTTTCACAGGGAGTGACTCTTGCCGTCGAGATAATAGACAACGGAAAAGCACGTGAAAAACTGGAACAGCTTATCGAGTGCAGCAATCGTGCGGGGCAGGGATAATGATACTGGACCGCATATTGGTGCACAGCCAGGAGGAGCTTGCGCGCAGGAAGCGTGCGCTTCCTCTCGCTGAACTGCGCACTATGGCGCTGGACAGGATGCCTGCGCTTGACCTTGCTGCTGTGCTCAAGGGCGAAGGTATTAAGGTAATTGCAGAGGTGAAAAAGGCGTCGCCCTCGAAGGGGCTTATCTGTGCTGATTTCGATCCCGTTAGCATTGCGAGGGAATATGCCGGCAGCGGCGCGTCTGCCATCTCCGTCCTGACGGAGACGAAATATTTCCAGGGAAGTCTCGATTATCTCAGGGACATCGGAGATTCCCTAGGCGATAAAAAGGTGCCTCTGCTGAGGAAGGACTTCCTGTTCGACCGTTATCAGATATACGAGTCCCGCGCGTTCGGCGCTGACGGCCTGCTCCTTATCGTGGCGGTACTGAGCAAGGACCAGTTGCAGGACCTGCTCGGTATAAGCCGTGAACTGAAAATGAAGTGTCTCGTTGAGGTACACAATGAAGCGGAGGCGACGATAGCGGTGGACAGCGGAGCGGAGATAATCGGTATAAACAACCGTGACCTGACCACGTTCGATATCGACCTTTCCTCGACCGGGCGGTTGCGGCCGCTCATTCCGGCGGATAGAATAGTGGTGAGCGAGAGCGGGATAAGCACGCACAGCGATATCGATGAATTGAAAAAGGCAGGCATCGATGCGGTGCTCATAGGGGAGACATTGATGCGTGCCCGTGATAAAGCCGCCATGTTGAGAGAACTGCTGTGACGAAGGTGAAAATATGCGGCATATCCGATATGGAGCATGCTCTCGCAGCGGCAAAGGCGGGAGCCGATTTCATCGGACTGGTGTTCGCGCAGAGTTCAAGGCAGATAGCCGTCGATACGGCGTTGCGGATAACCGGGGAACTCTTACGGCTTTCACCACGCCCGGAGATTGCTGGTGTATTTGTGAACGCTCCGGTCGAGGAAGTGAACCGGATCGCCGGTTATGTCAGGCTCGATCGGGTACAGTTGAGCGGTGATGAAACGTGGGAGTACTGCAGCCGGATAATAAAGCCGGTTATCAAAGCTGTTCATGTATCTGAGCATACTGGTACGCAGGAGATGATAAACTATATAGACGAAGGGTATAGAGTAATTGGAAGGCAAAGGCTTGTTTTTCTGCTCGACACAAAGACAGATGAAGCGTACGGCGGTACAGGCGTTACTTTTGATTGGAGCCGGGCAAAAGAAGTTTCGGCAAAATATCACGTGATCGTCGCCGGAGGTCTGAACGGTGATAATGTTAAAGAATTAATCGACGATGTTCGTCCGTGGGGAGTCGACGTATCGTCGGGCGTGGAAACGGATGGCATGAAAGATACGGGCAGGATAGAGGCTTTTATCAGGGCGGTCAGGGAAATTGAGACATCGGCGGAACACGGGTATTGACTGGAGGACTATATTGATTGACAAAAGAAATCAACAATTACCTGACAGCAACGGCTATTTCGGGCAGTTCGGAGGACGCTTTGTCCCCGAAATTCTCATGCCCGCATTGACCGAGCTGTCTGAAGCATATGAACAGGTGAAGAAAGATAAGTCCTTCTGGGAAGAATACGATTTACTATCACGTACTTATTCCGGAAGGCCGACACCGCTCTATGAGGCAAAGGGGCTTAACGACTATTGCGGTGGAGGCAGGATTTTCCTGAAACGGGAGGACCTGACACATACGGGAGCGCACAAGATCAACAATGCGCTTGGACAGGGGCTCCTCGCCCGCAATATGAAAAAACGACGGATAATCGCCGAGACGGGAGCAGGGCAACATGGCGTTGCTACTGCCGCGGTTTGTGCCATGCTCGGGATGGAGTGCGTGGTCTACATGGGAGAAGAGGATGTCCACCGTCAGGCGCTTAACGTTTTTCGCATGAGGCTTATGGGTGCCGAGGTACGGGAGGTGAAAAGCGGGAGCAGGACGCTTAAGGATGCAATCAATGAGGCGTTCAGAGAATGGGTCACGAATGTACGTACAACTTATTACCTGCTCGGTTCGGTGGTCGGCCCTCATCCTTATCCTGCAATGGTACGTGATTTTCAATCTGTGATCGGCAATGAGGCGCGTAAGCAGTTACTGGAAAGAGAAGGCCGCCTGCCCGACTTTGTGGTCGCCTGCACCGGCGGCGGCAGCAATGCGATGGGCATCTTTCATTCGTTTCTGGATGATAAAGATGTTGCGCTCATAGGTGTCGAGGCGGCGGGGAGGGGACTGGCAACCGGGGAACATGCGGCGTCGCTCGCGGCGGGGACCATAGGAGTGCTCCATGGCTCGAAATCTTATGTTATGCAGGACAGCGACGGGCAGATAATGGGCACACACAGCATTTCAGCCGGGCTGGACTATCCCTCTGTCGGTCCTGAACACAGCTATCTCAAAGATACAGGCAGGGCGCAGTATGTTGCGGTGACGGATGAAGAAGCACTCGAAGGGTTTCAATTATTGTGCCGTACAGAGGGTATTATACCGGCACTGGAGTCTGCTCATGCCGTGGCATATGCTGTAAAGCTGGCGAACACAGTAAAAGGCCAGATAATCCTGGTCAACCTCTCCGGCAGGGGAGACAAGGATATGGATATTGTAATCGATGCAATGGGGGTGAAAAAGTGAGCCGCATTTCTTCTGTTTTCAACCGGCAGGGACACAAAGCTTTGATTCCGTATGTCACTGTTGGCTATCCGAGCATCGATGCTACGCTAAAAGTGGTACCGCTTCTTGCAAAAAGCGGCTGCGATATAGTGGAACTGGGCATTCCCTTTTCCGATCCGATTGCCGACGGCACCACGATACAGAATTCCAGCTACCATGCACTGATGAACGGAGTGACCGTTAGTACGTGCTTTGAAATAGCGCGGCAATTGAGAAAATCGGTAGACACGCCTCTTGTCTTTATGACCTATTATAATCCGGTCTACCACCACGGGCTGAAAGCCTTCTGCGATGAGTGTGAACGGTCTGGTGTCGACGGCTTGATCATTCCCGACCTACCTCCGGAAGAGGGTGCGGAACTGGAAACAATGCTTGCACAGAGGAACGCCGATCTTATCTATCTACTTGCGCCGACAAGTACGAAAGAGCGCATCAACCATGTCACAGAACATTCATCGGGATTCATTTATCTTGTATCTCTGGTAGGCGTAACCGGAGCTCGGAAACAACTTAATAAAAACCTGGACTCGTTTGTGAACCGGGTGAAAAAGAAGACTGACAGGCCGCTCTGTGTCGGGTTCGGCATCTCCACTCCGGCGCAGGCGCGTGACTCTGTACATATCGCCGATGGCGTGATAATCGGCAGCCGGATAATCCAGCTCATGGAAGAGGACCCGTCTCTAAAAAAGGTGGAGAGGTTCGTGAAAGATGTGCGGAAAGCGCTCGACCGGAGTTAAAAGGTTTATCTGTTATTGTGCATTGTCATCGGGAGCGGCAGGAGATTTAAAGCTGTCTAAACACGTGTTATAGTAACCCATATTGCTGTCATGATAGTCCGAGTAGAGCAAGTCCAGCATTACTATATAGAAATTTACTCCTATCTTAAAAAACGCTATATTTCTATAGAGTTTCTTGCCGGACAGGTCCTTGTAAGTAAAGCTTGTACGATACATTAAAGCTTGGGGTTCATCAAAGTTATCCCCCATAATTCTTTTCCATGCCAATACGGACTCGGGAAATCTGGGGGTTAATAGCTTGAGATTGGACCGGTATAATTCTTCTATGTCCTGCTCTGCTGGTACAGTTGCAATGTCGATG
>CAZAIO010000140.1:0-6072 GCA_964485235.1 uncultured Dehalococcoidales bacterium | reverse complement strand
TCTTTCATGCGCTCCTCGAATTCCTGAGGGAGATGGTCTATCTGGCTGTGGTGGCAGCGCAGGGCAGCCATTTTTATGTCGAACGTGTCGCTGATATCGCTGAAATAGTTGGGCTCCTCGGATGCCCACAGGAGCACCTTTTTCACATTGTGAGGGAACAGTCCAGCTTCAAGCAGGTCCGGGTAGGCGAGCCTGTCCCGTGCGTACGGAAAGACCGCGTCCAGCGCGACCCTGCCGGTAATGCGGTGGTCGTGATGCCACAGGTATCGCTTGTACGGGTCGCTGGTGACCACTATCTCCGGGCGAAAAGTCCTTATCTGCCGGACCAGCTCTTTTCTGAACTCCGGCGTTTCTTCGAGAGCCTGATCCTCGTGGCGGAGGAAGACGACCTCTTTCACACCGAGCAGCTTCGCGGCAGCAAGCTGTTCTTCTTCCCTTATCCCGACGAGCCTTTCAGGGCTCATATCGGGGTCGCTTGTTCCTTTATTTCCGTTGGTGCACACGACGTACACAACGTCTTTATGTTCCCTGACCCATTTGACGACCGTGCCGGCGATGCCGAACTCGGCATCGTCCGGATGCGGAGTGATTACCAGTGCATGGCAGTTCATATATACTTTTCCTCCGTGGAGCATTAATAAAATACGGCGGTACCGCCGTTATATATCAAAATTCTTCTCTCTAGCATTGTATGATAATGCCCGCCCTGTTACAATTCTAACCTGATTATGCAACACGACCATATTATCAGAAATTATGTCACACAGGACCGTTCACGACTGATTCATCTGGGGAAGAGCTTTAATAAATATGGCGCCTCTCTCATTTCCGGGTCGTTTGAGATGCTGGACCAGATGTTGAAGAGACCGGGTTATGATATCGAGGAGGACCTTTTTATTGCCGGTATCGAACATAATATCATCGGGTATATAAATGTTATTCCCGAGACCGGTATCGGCAGGGTTATTCTGGAGTATTTTTTTCACCCGGCTTATTGTATAGGGCAGATACCCGGCGACCTGATAGACGCTGCTTTAAAGCGGGCTAAGAAGATAAAGGCGGAGGCGGCACAGGTAAATATCCCTTCTGCGGAGGTTACGACTGTGAAAATAGTGGTGGACAGGGGATTCGTTCCCGTCCGCACGTTCATGGAGATGAGACTGGATGCAACCGGATATGTTTTCACCGAAGATAAACAGAGCCGTTATACATTTCACCGTTTCAGGCCTGGCGATGAGGATAAATTGATCGATATTCAGGACCGCAGTTTTCGCGATACATGGGGCTATGATCCTGATATAGCGCGGTATGTATCGTGGTGGATGGGATACCGGCGTAATAACTACGACGATATTTTCCTGATGTATGACGGGGACGATGCAATAGGCTATTGCTGGACAGGGCTCGGCAGTCATGCCGACCGCTTTACCGGAAAGAGCACGGGGTGTATATATATGCTCGGCGTAGCACCTGAAAGGAGAAGGAGCGGGATCGGCAAGTTGTTGCTCGATGAAGGGATACGGCATTTGAAGGAAAGGAACCGCGATATTATCGAGCTGAGCGTAGACAGCGAGAATCCGGGAGCGGTCCGGCTTTACAGGGCGAACGATTTTCGCATCGCGGATATTACGATCTGGTATGAGAAGTCGCTTTCATAGAGGCAGGCGTATATCCGGATAGCAGCGCTTCATATTCACATACCGTCCTGTCCGCTATGTTGCTCCAGCTATATTTCATGATCGAGGCACGCCTGATTTCACGTTCAGCGCCGGTGTCTTTTTTAACCAGAAGACCGGATATAGCACGTGAGAGATTAGCGACGTTGTTATCAGGAATGACGATGCCTGATACCGGGCTTGAGAGCACGTTTTTCATATCGCCTACATCGGTAGCCACGACGGGAGTACCGCAGGCAAGAGATTCCAGCGCAACCAGGCCGAAGCTCTCGTAATATGAAGGGACCACGCAGACATCGGCGGCGCTGTAATAGAGCGGCAGCCTGTCCTGGTCGATGGAGCCACGAAAGATAATCCTGTCTCCGGCATGTAGCTCCGCAGAAAGCGATTTAAGGGAATCGATCTCGCCCCTGCTGTATTCATCGCCGCCTACAATGAGGAGCGTCGGCGAAACAGCACCATCCATCCCCGCAACCGCGCGTATCAGGCGGTCAAGGCCCTTCAGCGGATCGATCCTGCCGACGAAAAGGACAATTTTCTCCTGTTCCAGCCCCAACACCCGGCGAGCCCGGCGGATGTCTACCGGTGTGAAAAGGCCGGGATTGATGCCGCACGGTATTATGGTGATCCTGTCCGGCGAAGCATTGTAAAACCGCTCAAGCTCTTCCTGTTCCCGTTCCGTCGCCGCAATGATACGGTCGCACGTCTGCATAAGAACGCGTTCATTTTCTATACGAAGCTCTGTTTCCTCTTCTCCTATCCCCGTGCTGTTCTTCACCATGCCGAGCGTATGGAACATGGTCATAAGTGGTATCTGCCACAGGACCTGTAGCTCTTTCCCGACGGCTCCGGAGAGCCAGTAGTGGCTGTGAATCACATCGTAGTGTATATTATTAGACGAACGGTACGATTCTATACCGCAGATAAATTTCTGGAGGTACGAGTAGAATGCCACGTTGGGCATTTCTTCTGATGTCCCGCTGTCGATATGGATAAGGCGGATATTTTTTCCGATTTCGATCTTCTTTGTATGTTCCGGGTGATGTGCCCGCGTGAAAATATCGATAACGCAGCCCCGTTTTTCCAGTTCCCTGGCGAGCTCCACTATGTAGACGTTCATCCCGCCGGTATCTTTTCCGCCGAGCATGCCCAGCGGACAGCTATGAATACATATAATGGCTATTCGTAAATGATCATTCATTTCCGTGTTTTACAGGGTCTCACGTTTTATCGGGAATATACTATTGTAACAGACTTATGGTACATCTATACAATGGCAGTTCCTGTCCGCCGAGGCGATATTTGTAGACTTCGTCGCCTTTCAGGAAATCGAACCGCGCTTTACCCAGTGAAATGCTGTCCTTGATGCAAAGCGCTTTGGACAGCAGTCCGGCGCTAAGCCAGCCGTACTCCGGACTATACCCGCTGTTATACAGATATATACAGCCTTTATAGTCAAAGCACAGCGTGGCTGCAACAGGCATTCCGTCAAGTTCGAGGAAGTTCAATCGCAGCAGTCCTGCATGTGCCATCGCATATGTGATCGATTTGAAAAACCGTTCCATCTCCGGTGTGAGAAATTGCGCCTTGTCGGTCCTGCTCTCCCGGAACAGCTTCAGGAAAGTTTCCATCTCTTTCGTACCGGCGTTCGTGTTTGTACGGTAGCCTGTATTGCCCATTTCATTCAGCCGCCTCAACTTTCGTTTCATCTCGTGGCGTTGTTTTCCCGTAAGACCGTTAAGATAGTCCTCCCATGTCGGGGGGAGGGGTATGTCCAGCGAGACATCTACCTGTTCGCATGTTACGCTGAATCCTTTTTTGACCGCATTTTTTTGCAGGCTGGAATAGACTACGGAGTCGGTGCGTACAGGTGAAAGGTCCATCGAACGAATGCCGGACGAAGCGAGCTTTTCAAGCAGGGTGAGAGAGAACAGGTCTTCTTTTCCGGGCACAACGATCAGGTCTAGATAGTCGCAGACATCCGGACCGCCCACAAAACCTGCGACATTGTTTTTGATGCAGAGAGGCGCAATACCGATAGGCTCTTCCTCATCCCTCATTACCTCCAGAGCAAGGGAAGAACCGCTGCCGAAATGCTGCCACCATACCTGCGACCACTGGTACGTAGAAAATATATGACTGCTACTGCCGGATTGAACTTTTTCCCAGTCTTCGATCAGGGTGTCGAATGTCTCCAGCGTCACAAATTGGTTCATATATGGCTGTCGCTCTTGTTGATGTTCTCCGTAATACTTTTAACCGGATGATGAACCGGTAAAAATAGACTGGATTTTGCTCTTGGTGCCGCCTCTTCTCCGCTTGGCACGACGTTTTCCCGCCCACATATCTTTAAAATAATCGCGGTCCAGCAGATGCACGTTATCCGCGAGCTCCAGCAGGTCTTTCGATACCACATTCTCGAAATAGGCGATCTCAATATATTTGCCCATATTCTTTACAGACTGGAGTGCGTAGGCGAAATCGGAATCACCGCTCACCAGTATTGCGATGTCGTAGAGGTCTTTCCACGCGAAGTTGATCAGGTCTGTGGCGAGCATGATGTCTATACCCTTTTCCACCGACACACCCTGCGATAATTTGGTCCCTCCCAGTTTTACCTCGAGGTAGGGAGTTTTCTGGAGGATATCCAGGAATTCCTGCTGGACTTTCGGACTGTCCGGTCGTTTCGACGGGTCCTGTTGAACGTTATAATAATATGTCCTGAATAGAGTCCGGCTACCACAGAGTTTGGTGGTGAATTCGGTATAGTTCAGATCGTGCCGTCTGAAGTTATTTTCCAGGGCATGGTACAGGTTACTTCCATCTATAAATATTGCAACCCTGTTTGTCACTTCTTTCTCCTTATGTTCCTCTTAAATATATAATAACAGTATTTGAATTGTGGTCAAGATGACAGACGTATACAGGAGCAGAATAACCGGGAATCCTGACTGTATACTGGGACTTACTGTAATGTAAACGGGCGTTTTTGTCAAAAGGGAAATGTAACGGTTAACGGTATATCCGGTTGTTATCCGGGGTATATGGTACAATGCTCATCTGAGAATATAGTTGCGCAGGGGCTTTCTATGTTTTACACTTCAGGTCGGCTATGGTAATTATGATGAATATGTTTATATACGGACCGGGTATTAAATAATGCTGGATAAGAACAGCATGGACATGCTCGAATTTCCCAGGATAAGGGAAATTCTGGCGGGGTACACATCGTTTTCTACGAGCCGTGACCTGGCGGTCAAGCTCGAACCTTCGAACGATCCGGTAACGGTATCCCTGTGGCTACAGCAGTCTGCCGAGGCTCGCCGCCTGCTTTCATTGAAGCCGGAGTTCTCCATAGGCAATGCCCATGATATCCGGGAAGCTATTAAGGTAGCGTCAAAAGGGAAAGTGCTTGGCACTGAAATGTTTCTGGATATCAGGGATACGCTTGCCTCCGTACGCGTCGTGCGTAATAACCTGAAGAAGCTGGCCGAACAGGTCCCCGCATTATGGGATATCGCCGTGCGTATGGCCGAGTATCCGGAAATCGAGAAGGAGATAGAGCGATGTATTACTCCGGCAGGAGAGATAGCCGAGTCTGCATCTCCAAGACTGGCAGCATTGCGGCGGCAGTTGAGAGAAAGCCGTCAGCGTATTCTCGATAAGCTCAATGCAATGGTCAAATCGAAGCACTACGAGGGCTTTTTCCAGGAACCAATCGTGACTGAGAGAGAAGGCCGTTATGTGGTGCCCGTGAAGTCGGAATACCGCAAAGATGTCAAGGGGATTGTGCACGACGTTTCGAATACCGCAGCGACTCTGTTCGTCGAGCCGTTCAGCGTTGTCGAAGCGGGAAACGACTTGAGAAAGTCGGTGATTGAAGAGCGACAGGAGATCGAGAGGATACTGGGCAATTTAAGCGCAACGGTTGGCTCGAAGGAGTCCGGTATACGCTGGAACATAGAACTACTCGCCGAGATAGACCTGGCGGTAGCGAAAGCCCGGTATGCCGAAAAAGCACGTGCCGTCGAGCCAGCGATTGTTGTTCCGTTCAATAATGCGGATGTGCAGAAAAAACCGAATGATAACATTCTCCGGCTTGTTAATGCGCGCCATCCGCTGCTTAAAAGCACGGCAGTGCCTTTGAATGTGGAAATAGGCAGCGACTTTACGGTTCTCATCATTACCGGCCCGAACACGGGTGGAAAAACGGTAGCACTGAAGACGGTCGGACTGCTCACACTGATGACACAGGCGGGGATGCCGATACCCGCGGCAGAGGGGAGTTCGATTCCTGTTTTCGATAATGTATTTGCGGACATCGGAGACCAGCAGAGTATCGAGCATACACTCTCGACGTTTAGCTGGCATATTGGCAATATTATCAGCATTATTC
>CAZAIO010000139.1:0-6452 GCA_964485235.1 uncultured Dehalococcoidales bacterium | reverse complement strand
ATGGAAACTATTAAAGTAGAAGATGTGTACCATTTTTATGATATGGCTGCGGTTGCAGTGCCTGAGGATTTATCCCTGAGGGACGTTGTTGCGAAATTTGCCTTTGACCCCAATCTGAGAGCTATTTTTCTTTATGATCACCAGGAGAAGTTTACTTGTATGCTGTCGCGCGTCGATGTAATGAGATGGGCGCATTTGCAGTTGTTCGAAGGCAAAGGAATAAACGTAATAAAAATTACCGACTTCTTCCGTATTAAAGTTGCCAGCGAGGCGAAAGCATTGACACGCCGGGAAATGATTCCCTACTGCGTCAGGGAAAGTGATACGCTTCATACCGCCCTGAAACGGATGATTGAATATGAAGAGGATATTATTCCTGTGCTCGATCAAGATGACAGGATCGTCGGCGATTTGCGGCTTTCAGAAGTATTGTTGAAAACGCTGGAAATGAATATGGTACACGATGATGTGCCGGGTACTGAAGTACCTGCGCTTACACCTGGTCCACTCGCTGTTTCAACAGGTCTGGCTTGTTAAAAATATCAGACGTTGAGTCTGCCTAATACCGTTGAAAAAAACAATCCAACATTAAAAATTGCTGTTAATATTGTCTGTTCTATCGTTTTAATCTTTCCGTTATCCTCAATATCTGTAAAGCAGGTAAAAGGAAAAAACATGCCTGTTATCAGGTAATTATTCTGATAATTGTTATTCAGGAGATATTGCACCTGATGGCTGGAATATTCCGTCCCATGCCTCACGCTCCTCGCTGCACGGGTCGTTTACTATTCCGCACTCGGTGTTGAAGATCATCGTTGCCCGCTTATCGGTTGTGTAGGTTGGCCAGTGCGGTATTCCCTGATGGTCGGGGTTACCGCTGCGGGCAAAGGTAGCCCATGCGGTGCTCATATACCCGGCAAGGATAAATCGTTCGGGTGTGTCTCCAATAACGCCTGTTGACGGATCGACATTATTAAAAACTAGCGGAAGCTCGAGCGTATGACAGGACTTTAATATGCCGTTCATAGCCGGGCTTTCCCAGTCCAGACGATACATATAGACAGGAGCACGGCCATCGGCTGCCTTTCTCTCCGCTATCCGGATCATACCATTGCGTATTGTGTCGCTTGTAATAGCAATTAACAGTTCATGCGTCGTTGCTTTTGGTCTGGTGAGACGATAGGTCCCGATTAAATCGTCTATCTGTTTTTCAGTGACATCGAAGAAATGGAATTTCAGAGAATTATAAATACCCTCACGTATATTCGCTTCACTGAACTTCCCGAACCGGGGATCGCGGAACAACATAAAGGTCATCTCATCTTTGTTCGAACCAAGAAGCAAAGGTATGTCTGACGATATCGGAGAAGCCCCGGGATCGAACGGATGAGCGGGTAGAGCTTTTCCGTCGACAACAGGATAGAACTGGCCCGGAACTGACGGTGGCGGTAACCATAAGCTTATCGGCGGCAGCGACATCCATGCTGCGTGGATCATATCAGGTTGCATTTTATGAAGAAGGTCGATATTATCGGGACTCACTCCCAATAAGTCCATAAATTCGCGCGATATTTTCGTCGCGTTATCGGCTGTTTGTGCTTTGATACAAAAACCGCTTTCCGCTATTGCGTGATGAAAAAGTCCTTTTGCCGATGGCATTCCCATGAGTATAGTGACTTTTGCTCCGCCGCCTGACTCGCCGAAAATGGTAACATTGTCAGGGTCGCCTCCAAAGCTTGCAATATTATCGCGTACCCATTCGAGGGCTGCTACCAGATCGAGCATACCGGCATTGCCTGAACCGGTATATTTCTCTCCGGCAATATCTTCCAGATGAAGATAACCAAACACTCCCAGCCTATGGTTTACGGAAACCAGAACGACGTCCTGTGTTCTTGCCAGTGAAGCTCCGTCAAAGCATGGAAAATGATCGGCCGACATTGCAAAAAATCCGCCTCCATGTAACCACACCATTACAGGCCGTTTACCATTATCGTTTATTCCGGCTGTCCATACATTTAAAACAAGGCAGTCTTCGCTTACCGATTGAATGCCTAATGTGCCGAACAGGTCATAGTTACGTATGTCGAAGTTTTCAAAAACTTGCCATGAAGCAGGGCCATATCGGGTAGCGTCCCGGACTCCCGGCCACCTGTCAGGGGGAACAGGCGGCATAAAACGGTTCTTGCCGCCGGTGGGTCCTCCATACGGAATGCCCTTGAAGGAGTAAATTCCATTGTTCGTTTCACCACGTACTTTACCGTAAATGGTTTCTACAATGGCTTCTTTCATACATTTGCTCCTGTCATTTTTGAATGGCCGGTGGGCTCAAACCTTTATTTCAGATATTGCAAAATCAGCTTGACCGGTATCAGCTTCGGGTAATTTTATTGCCGGGCGAAAGTGCTCCTGTGAAAGCACAGGAGCACTTATTTACTTTTCTATTATATCTTACGTAAGGGAAATACTCCCGAGGTTTACAGAGTTGCTTGAGTCTATATGGTCTATCTTTTTTGTTTTTCCGTCTGCTTCGATAGTCAGTGTAAACGAGCCGGGTTTCAGGTTTTCAAACCAGAAATCACCGAACCCGTCCGTACTTGTTGTGAGTTTTTTACCGTTTGAGGTATCAGTAAGTGTGCATTTTGCTCCTGCAATGACCTCTTTTTTCTTCGTGTCGACAGCAGTACCGGCTATAAACTCCCCGGGCATATTCAGGTAGTATGCGCGTGGTTTTGCTTTTGCCTCCGGCTTCATTATCCCGGCTTCATTTATCAGGTCTTTCAGGTCGTTTTCTTCCCCGAACTTCAAAGCATGTGTCGGGCAGGCATCCACGCAGCGGGGTACATCCCAGCCGTCGTCGAGAAGGTGAGCACAACCGGTGCATTTCTGTGCCAGGCAGAGCTCTTCATTAAAAAAAATAGCACCGTAGGGACATACATCGACGCAGCTTCTGCACCCGTTGCATTTTGCGGGGTCGATAATAACCAGCCCGTCATCCCGTTTATAGATTGCTCCTGCAACAGGGCAGGCTTTCATACAGGGAGCATCATCGCAGTGCATACACAGCACCGGCACATAATGCATTTTGACTTTGGGGACGGTGCCCCTGATATGCTCATTCAGCTTCAGCCAGAACTGGCCGGTATCGGGCTGTGATTTGGAAAAGGGGGGCCAATCGTTGCCGACATGCTCGTCTTTGCAGGCGACCTGGCAACAGTAACACCCGTTGCAGATTGAAATGTCGATCACGAACGTTTTCATTATTATTTACCTCCTTCAACCCACGCCTCAAGGCGAAGGCCGGCATCGGGATGATACGGTCTCTTGAACGCTTCCGGATTTTGTTTCAAAATCTCATCGATATCTGCTCTTTCCACTTCAACCAGGAAGCTGCTCACCACCATTCCTGTTGCGTTCTTGGAAGTACGGTTATGCGGTGTGATTGTATTGATCGCGCCTCCTCTATCAAGCTGTCCCGGTATTACCGGGTCGTACCTTGCGCCGTGGTCCATGTAAACGACGCCGGGCATTATCCGTTCGGTAACATATGCTCCGCCGAGGACAGCGCCCCTTTCATTGTATACATTGACCACATCGCCGTTTTCTATTTTGCGACTGGCGGCGTCGATTGGATTGATCCAGCATGGCTCATACAGGTACCCGTCAGGTCCTTTTACTTTGCCGGTGGGTAATTCTCTGGTCCACGGGATATCGTCGCACTGGGCATGAACTCTCCACCTGCCGTGGTTGGATACAACAAGAAGGGGATATTTATGTGCCCGTTCGCTGGAAGTCCGTTCATCATGGCTTTCGCCCTTTTCTATCCAGTGAGGCACCGGCGGCCTTTCCTTGTCATGGGGGAAGTGTTTTGCCAGCCCCTGTGAATAGAATTCTATCTTTCCAGATGGAGTATCGACAGGATTGTTATCCGGGTCGTCGTGGAATTCGATCATACCTACAGGGTCTTTGTCCCAATCGGGATCGGTAGGTATGACAAAATATCCTTTTTTCTTGAACTCATCATAGGTAATCATATCCTGAATGCCCGAGTGGTCGAAGTTGAGTTTAACCAGTTCCTCTTCCGTGAAACCTCCGGTATATTTTTCCCGCAGGTCGAACTTATCTGCGATCATGCTGACTATTTCATAGCTGCTTTTAGATTCACCGATGTGGTTTACGCATTTACCTTCATATAAGACCGAGGTAAACTGGCTGTCCGGGTCCAGTCCGAAATCTTCGAGCTCGAACTTGGTGCTTACCGGAAGGATGATGTCGGAAAACAGGCAATCATTTTCCAGCCATGGATGCATCGCAAGCATGAACTCAATCTTCGGGCTCCTGAGCGCTTTCATATAGGTATTGGTGTCGTTCCAGCAGGTTATCCAGCAGGGTGTATCGGTCCATATCATATGCACTTCGGAGCACCCTTTTGCCGGATAGGTGTACTTGACATAATGGTCTTCAATCCTTCCCGGAGTAAATTCCGAGTTGCCGTACCAGCTTACAGGCGGATTGAGGATGGCATCGTGAATGAGGTTTTTAGGAATAAATTGTGTGGGGTTGATCGGTGCCGGTGTCAGCCGTTTTTCAAGTTCGGTAAACCCTGCACCGTCGACGCTTTTCTCTGCTCTGGGACTCTTTACATCGCCTATTTGATATGCGTTATGCACCATCATCGGCTGTAAGATAGGTCTGGGTATTGGTTTCGGTCCTCTGTTCAACATTGCGGACATACCGAACTCGATCATTTTAGCCTGATGTCGTCCCGGTTTGCCGAGCCCCTGCATGGCAAGAAGTATAACTTCCAAGCGGCCTGGTTCTGTGGAGTACGCGCTTCTTATATACGAACCTCCGTTACCGTGCATTATCGATGTCCGTTTCGATGCCCATTCCCTGGCGAGCGCTTTGATCGTTTCAGCAGGGACACCGCATTTTTCGGATGCCCACTCAGGTGTCTTGGGGACTCCGTCTTCCTTACCCGTTACGTATTCTTCAAATTTGTTATACCCGTATGTATGTGTGGCAACGTATTCCTTATCATAGGTGTTTTCCGTTATCCATACGTGTGCTATTGCCAGTTGCAGGGCGGCATCGGTATTCGGCTTGACCGGTATCCACTTATCGGCATGGATCGCAGCACCGTAATTCAGGTCCGGGCAGATATAAACGCATTTAATGCCGAGTTGTGTGAACCAGTAACAAAGGCTGCCCGACATCTGACCGTTGAAACCCCAGGGTGTTGTCTCAGGATCGCAGCCCCAGAACAGGAGCATTTCGCTGTTCCGGGCAATATCGGGTATAACATTTGCGTCTTTCGGCATTTGCCCCACTCCCAAATCGCCTCTTCCCCAGATATGTTTGGCGCCAAGCGCCCAACCTTCCCAGCTGTCTGCGTTTCTGATCTGTAATGTGTAGCCTCCCAGCAACGCAAGGAGCTTATTGGCACATCCGTGTGTAGTATGGACGACCTGTCCTTCTCCGTGTCCGTCTGCCTGCGAAAGTACGGCTTCCATGCCGTAGGTCTTCTTTATCCTTGTAATCTCACCGGCAATTATATCTATTGCCTCGTCCCAGGATATCCTGACGAACTTGCTCTTACCCCTGTTTTCCGTATTCCTTTTCCCGTTCGGGTCCCAGTCGGCCCTTTTCAAAGGGTACAGTATCCGGTTCGGTGAATAGACCCGCTTTTTATATGCAAGATAAAAAGGAGGTATGAGCGCTTTCATTCCGGGTTTATATACCTGTCCCCGTGCCTCGATTTTCCACGGATTGAATTCTTCCGGTTTATACTGTGAGTCATAATGTAAAGGCCTGATTCTCAGGATTTTACCCTGCCTGGTGTTCACTATGGTGGGCATGGCATTGGTCACGGAAAAATCGCAGAGACTGAGCCCTTTCACGAACGACTCTTCGGGAATGGATCCTTGGATTGATTTATTACGTGCATCCATATATTTATTGACCTCTTTCATCTCCGTATTTTCTTAAAAAAAGTACTCCTCAGGAGTACGTTCAAACGGACAAAATAATTCAGGTGCAACGTGCTTGATACAAGGATTGTGGAAATATAATATGTATTTTCCTTTTCATGAGCGTTTTTCATATTACACAGGGTCTTATATGGTGTACGCTAGAGCGACAGGAAAAGGCATAACACTAATTAACTGAGAATTTATAACATTTTTGTGCTTGTTATGCAAGTATACTATAGCTTTAATAGATAATATACCATTATATTTTGGAATATAGAAAGGTGTTGTATAGTATAATGACATGATAGTGTGCATACGGAGAGCGGGTGATATAAATCATTGACGAATATTACGGGCAATATAACAATAGAGCATAGTACGACACTATTTACATAAAGGAGAATGAATTGGCTATGGCAGATGACGATGTTTTAATCTACGCTGTTGGTGATGTAGGTCCGTTTGGAGATGACTGTTTTT
>CAZAIO010000138.1:0-6533 GCA_964485235.1 uncultured Dehalococcoidales bacterium | reverse complement strand
TTTTCAAGTTCTTCTCTGGTTACATCGAGCACGAATTTTCGATCAAGATGTCCCTCGTGTGAAGAAGTGGGGTCTGTCAGATTTAATTTGCTCCAGGGCACAGCGAATAATTTATTGCCGAACCCAGCGAAACCTCCACCAAAAGTAAGCACCGCATATGCTATGCAACCGGCATTCAGGTCGATCATTATTTCCCGTATTTCACCGATATGCTCATCGTTCAGGTTAGTCACCTCCTGGTTTAGCATAAATTTAACCGATTTACAATATACTATCTCCGCCATGGAATCACCTCTTATTCGATTAATCAAATCTATAAAAATAGATCTCTGGTATCCAACCGCGGCCTATGTCCAGAACGGTGTGCAATTGTAATACTCGTAGACTTCCTGTAGCCAGCTATTATCGGCAGCTTCAGGCCAATGGTTCTTATCAAATCCGGGAGCCTTTGCTAAATCATCCCTGGGAATATTCAAAACAAATTTTTTATCGTGGAAAGAGATCTGAAAAGCTTCCCAGGGAACGGCAAAAAGTTTATCGCCCGCTCCTATAAATCCGCCAAATGAGATTACGGCATAGGCTACCCTGCCGCTTTCCAGGTCTATCATAAGGTCCTCGATTTTTCCAAGATGTTCACCGGCATCATTTACTACCTTATCGCTGGTAATTGATCTCGCTGATAATACTGACGGTTGCATTTCATCCTCCTCCTAATCCTGTTAAACCAATCGTATCAGAAAAAATATTACAAAGGCATAACAAACGAGGCAAAGAAATCACAAAGTTGATACACAATATTGTCTCATCCGATAGATTCAATTATCCGAAGGGGTATATCCACTATTGCATCTGATTATATTATGCTAGAATTAACCTGCCTAAAAATTTATGAATGGTGCATTTATCATCGTAATGTAGTGTTTGCAGGTGTGATATGGCTGAAAGCAAGAAAAAGCCGGGTAGACGCAGCATAAAAAAAAATATTACAGAGCACACTTTGAAATCCTCTAAAAAAATTGTACCACCGGAGAAAGATCCATTTCCTATCGTCGGCATCGGTGCTTCTGCCGGAGGACTGGAGGCATTTGAACAGTTTTTCAGCAATATGCCGCCGGACAAAGGAATGGCTTTTGTCATCGTACAGCATCTTGATCCTGCCCGTCACAGCTCCGTCCCTGATATCCTGGTCCGATACACAAGAATGCCGATACACGAAGTTACCGATGGTATGAAAGTAGAGCCGAACTCAATATATTTAATACCGCCTAATAAGAATATGGGAATAAAGGACGGCACGCTATATCTCCAGGAGCTGACACACCCTCCCGGGTTAAAGCTCCCTGTGGATTTCTTCTTCCGTTCATTAGCCAGGGAAAAAGGGTCCGCTGCTATTTGCATCATACTTTCGGGGACAGGGATGGATGGCACCCTTGGACTGAGAGCAATTAAAACAGAACTGGGGACAGTTTTTGTTCAGGACCCCAAATCGGCCAAATATGACGGCATGCCTCGTAGCGCGATCGATACAGGACTGGCCGATTTCGTATCCTCACCGGAAAGAATGCCCGGGAAGCTTGTTCAGTTTGTTGAGCATTCAGCCATCAACGGTGCAAAGTTAACTACTTCCATAGAAGTGGAGAATGAACCGCTTCATCAAGTTTTTAGCATCCTGCGGACCCATACCGGTCATGATTTTTCCCGTTACAAACAGACCACTTTCCGCCGCCGGCTTGAGCGTCGTATGAGTGTTAACCAGATTAATGATATCTCCAAATACGTACAATTTCTCAAGAAAGAGGATAAAGAGGTCAAAGCTCTATTGAAAGATATTCTGATAAGCGTTACAAGCTTCTTCCGTGACCCCGAAGCCTTTGATTCGTTGAAGGATAAACTCAAGGAACTGATAAAAAAGAGGGGTTCGGCTGAACTGCTGCGCATCTGGGTGCCCGGTTGTGCTACCGGTGAAGAAGCATATTCGGTAGCTATTGTCGCCTTAGAATGTCTCAATGAACTGGAAAAACATTTACCTGTACAGATGTATGCTACGGATATCGACATCAATGCACTGAGCATGGCTCGGACCGGCATCTATCCTGCAAGCATTGCTACTGATGTCACGCCGGAGCGCCTGCAACGTTTCTTTATTAAACGGGAAAATTCTTACAGCATCAGGAAAGAGATAAGGGAAACAGTGGTCTTTGCGCCGCAGAATTTCATTAAAGACCCGCCCTTCTCCAAAATGGACCTCATATGCTGTCGTAACCTGCTTATTTATCTGGAAAGTGATTTACAGAAGAGAATGCTGCCGCTGATGCATTACGCTCTCAAGCCGGGAGGCATTCTTTTCCTGGGGCCATCTGAAACCGTAGGAGAGTCCAACGATCTTTTCAGCATGGTTGATAAGAAGTGGAAGATATATACGCGCCGCGAAGCATTAGTCTCTGCCGATAGACTGAAATTCCCGGCTGCTTTTGCCCCGTCGCTGCAAGAACGTCAAGCAACCAGCGAGCTCGTGCAAGATATAGCCAAAGTTAGAATTCCGCAGGTCAGTGAGAAAATATTTCTTGATAACTACGCCTCCACCTTCGCTATAATTGACGAGAAATACCGTCTGGTCTACGTCCGCGGTAAAACAGGAAAATACCTGGAGATTGCTTCGGGGCAGCCCAGCCTGAATATAATGGAAATGGCTAGAGAAGGGCTCAGGACCGAGCTAGCCTCGGCAATATACCGGACGATTTCTGACAAAAAGAAGGTTGTCTTTGAAGGGGTGCGTTTCAAATATAATGGCAGTTTTCAAATGATAAACCTTATAGTTGCACCGATTACCGACTATAGTATGCCTCCGGGATATTTAATAGTTGTTTTTCAAGACGTCAGTTTGATTGCTGAAGAAGGAAATGTAGAGCCCGCTGTTAAAAGCCGCAAGAGAGTGGCTGAGCTGGATGAAGAGCTAAAGCTTGTCAAAGAGAACCTCCAGTCGATGATCGAGGAACTGGAGGCAACTAACGAGGAATTGAAATCGGCTAACGAAGAACTACAATCAAACAATGAAGAATTACAAAGCGCTAATGAAGAACTTGATACCTCGGGGGAAGAACTGCAATCGCTTAATGAGGAGCTTACAACCGTAAATGCCGAACTCCATGACAAGAATGAGCAGTTAACGAAGGTAAATGACGATCTGAGCAACTTCCTTGCACGGACCGATATCGCCATCATATTCCTCGATGGAGGACTAAAAATCAGGAGTTTTACGCCGGCAAGCACTGATGTGTTCAATCTAAGAGTTATTGATATCGGCCGTCCGCTTGATGATATTACATCCCGCCTGGAATACGACAATCTGTCTGAAGATGCGCGGGAAGTGCTTCGCACATTCAGTCCCAAAGAGATAGAGGTACAGCGTAAAGACGGACACTGGTTTAACATGCGCATTCTACCCTATCTCACAGCTCACAATGAGATCAACGGCCTGGTAATGAGCTTTCTGGATATAAACAGGCAGAAGCAAACAGCAGAGGAGCTAGCCAGCGCAATTCAACAATTAGAGGGTATAGCCAGATTTCCGCAGGAAAATCCCAATCCTGTACTTCGGGTAAGAAAAGACGGTTCTATAATGTTTGCCAATACCGCCTGTTCGAATATAGATATATTGCCGTGTCAACCGGGGGAATTCCTGCTTGACCGGTACCGCGTATTAATTCCTGAGGTATTAGATACGGACACAAGCCGGATAATTGAAGCCGATAGCGGAGACCGTATATTCATGCTGCATTTTGTTCCTGTAACCGGTGCCGGGTACGTGAATATATACGGTATTGACATTAGTAGATTAAAGTATACGGAAGAGGCATTAAAGAAAGTCAATGAGCGTTTGGAGCTTGCATATGAGGCGGCCGAAGCCGGAGCCTGGGACTGGAACACTATTTCCAACCATATCGAATGGTCGCCAAAGTTATTCGAGTTATTCGGTTTAGATCCCCAAAAAAATAAAGCCTCTTTTAAAGTCTGGGGAAAGATAATACATGCTGAAGACCGCGAGATGGCGAGATCACGCATTTTTAAGGCATTAGAGGACCATTCTACACTTACAAGCGAGTACCGAATTGTGAAGCCGGATGGTCAGATACGCTGGATAAGCGCCCGCGGAAAAGGCGTATATGATGATGAAAACAAACCGGTCCGGATGATCGGTATATGCACGGATATAACCGAACAAAAACAAATAGAATTAGCACTAATGGAAAGTGAAAAAAAATTTAGAATAGTATCCGATTTCACAGCTAATTGGGAGTACTGGCGCAGCCCGGACAATAAGTTCATCTATATGTCACCTTCGTGTGAACGTTTTACGGGATATACCAATGCCGAGTTCATGAATGATTTCAATCTCTTACTGAATATAATCCACCCCGATGACCGTGATATGGTAAATGAACATATGTACGGAGATATGAACCGTCATGAAATGGTCGAACTGGAATTCCGTATTATCCGGCGTGACGGCAAAGAGCAGTGGATAAATCATAGATGTCAACCCGTTCTGGATACAAATGGGAATTTCTCAGGACGCCGCGCTTCCAATAGTAACATCACAGACCGTAAGCAGGCTGAAGAAGAACTTCGAAGAGTAAACCAGAAGCTGGAAGAGCGCGTAAAGGAACGTACCAGCGAGCTAAGCGCAGCCAATGCGCGATTGAAGAAGGAAAATAATGAGCGTATACGCACCGAGCAGTCCCTCAGATTGGAGCAGGCTCGGCTGGATGCGCTGCTTCGAATAAGTCAGATGAACGATATACCCGTCGACAAGATGGCAGGTTTTGTTCTGGAGTATGGGATAGCTCTAACAAATAGCAAAATCGGATTCGTAGGGTTGCTTAGCGAGGACGAGTCAGTATATACTCTTCACGCAGTTTCAAAGGATGTTGTGAAGGAGTGCGATGTAGAGGGTAATCCATTGCATTGGCCTGTTGCCGAGGCTGGCATTTGGGCAGACGCCGTCAAAGAGCGCAAGACTCTGATTGTAAACGATTACAGTAACCCGCACCCGAGTAAAAAAGGAATGCCCCCTGGTCATCCACCTGTAAATAGACTCATGGTTGTTCCTTTGTTTGATGGCAAAAGGATTGTTGCTATCTCCGGGATGGGCAACAAAAACTCGGACTATAACGAATCTGATGAGCGTCATATAACTCTTCTAATGAGTGAAATGTGGGATCATGTGCAGAGAAATCGTACAAGGGAAGAATTACAGGAAGCTCACGACCAACTCGAACAGAGGGTAGAACAGCGCACCAGAGAGCTACAGGAGATTCAAAAAGACCTGAACCGTGCTCAAGAGGTGGCTCAAATCGGAAGCTGGCGTCTGGATATTCAGCAGAATGAACTACTGTGGTCGGAAGAGAACCATCGGATATTCGGTATATCTAAAAAAAACCGCATGACTTATGAGACATTCCTCTCTTGTGTGCACCCGGATGACCGGGAATATGTGGATAGCAAGTGGCAGGCGGCTCTCCAGGATGAGGAATATGACATCGAACACCGTATTATTGTCGGGGATGAGATAAGGTGGGTCCGCGAGAAGGCTGAGCTGGAGTTCGATAAGAAAGGTATGCTTAGCGGCGGCTTCGGCACCACCCAGGATATTACCGAGCGTAAAAAGGTCGAGGAACAAATGTCATTCCAGTCTATACTGATGGATACTATAGAAGATAGTATCATGGCTACCGATATCGAAGGGCATATTACATTCTGGGGCAAGGGAGCGACGAGATTACTGGGCTGGCAACCGGAGGAAGTTATCGGACTTGATGCAGCGGAGCTTTTATTCCACGACGAGCAATCAAAAGAGCAATTAGAGGCAATCGGGCAGTTGCTGGGAAGCGGTGGAAGCTGGTCCGGTGAAATTGATCTCAAACGTCGTGATGGCAGCCTGGTGCCGTTGCTGGTACAAAGCTCGCCTGTTAAAGACAAGAAAGGCAAATTAATCGGCGTCGTTGCAGTCGGTAAAGACATCACCGAGATAAAAAAAACGGATAAGATAAAAGACGAATTTATCAGCCTTGTTTCTCATGAGCTTCGAACGCCCCTGACAATAATTATCGGTTCACTGAAAACAGCTATGACCCCGGGAATATCTCAGGAAGATATTTATGAACTCCTGCGGAATGCGGCTACCGACGCAGACTCACTTGCTGCAATTCTGGAAAATATGCTGGAATTATCAAGGTCACAGTCGAACCGTCTACAGCTTTACATAGAACCGGTAAATATCGCCAAAATAGCACAAAATGTAATCGCGAATCTGAAAAGGCGAGGGGCAACTCAGCAGTTTCTGCTGGACTGTCCACCTGATCTACCCCTGGTGGAAGCTGATCCATTGAGAATAGAAAGGATACTGTATAATCTGATGGAAAATGCCGTTAAATATTCTCCTGCCATAAGCAGGATACAGGTTTCTGCCGGTACTGAGGGAAATTTTATTATCACAAGTGTCACTGATGAGGGAAAGGGAATATCTCCGGATA
>CAZAIO010000137.1:0-6560 GCA_964485235.1 uncultured Dehalococcoidales bacterium | reverse complement strand
GTTACAGCAGGCGGGACTGTACCGGAATTTCGCCGGTTTGCACGTTCATTAAGTCGTCGGTCGCCCTCGGACACCCCGTGAACCTTATTAAATTATCATTAAGATTAGCAATATTATAGTACGAAGTCAATGCAGGAATGCTGCTATTTATCTATTAGTCAATGTCTAAATAATTTATTGTATCGGCTTTATTAATATCATCGCCGAGAAACCATATCTGTGAAGTCCTTTCTCCCGGCGGGACCGGACCTGCAACAGAAGTTGCCTGTGCAATTGTACGTCCGTCTTCGGTAGTTACGGTCTCGTTCGGGATCAGCTTGTAAACCGACACGGTACACCATGGATAATCACTGTGAAAGACAATTTCTTCAAGCGGTAGAAGCATACCATCCACGAGATTATAAATATCCACATTGTTATAGCTGTAGCCGATGTCGCCGGACTGGAAGTCTATCCGGATGGACAGACCGTTCTCTCCCGCATCCAGTGAAGCAAGTCCCAATTTATCTATTTCATCGAATACTTTCGATGGATGCTGCGTGGATTGTACCGACGCGATCTCATTTGTCCTTATAGCTATTTCACCTTTTCTATTTACGTCAGCGAAATAAGCATGCGGTCTTCCTTTTTTGTTCCAGCCCTGAAAGGTGAAAGAGAGCGTATCGATATTCCTTTCAGCATCTGAGTGCAGGTAGAGCGAATCGAATTCGGCACCCTCTTCCTGAAGGTCGACCGAACTTGTCACAGCATTCCACATCTCTGTGAGGGATAAACTATCGAGTTTTGTTGAAACTGTTATCTTCGTGCCCGCACAACCCGATAAAGTGCAGGCAGTAATTATCGCTATTATCCACAAGACCGTTATTATTTTCAGTTTTGCCGTGGAATTCATAAGGTATAACTCCTTTATTATTCTAACTGTTTTTCCAGTCGACAAGCTGGTTCAGTATCAGCATGCCGTCATGGGGCATACCGGCGTATATTGATTCACATTGACCGAGAGGGAACACACTTGAAACACCCCTTGCCAGTATCCTGTCCCGCAGTTCCAATCTTCTTTTTTCAGGAAATACACCGGCGGTCGATACATGCCCGTTAGTATATTTCAATGCTTCTTCCAGGCTGTGCACCGGACGTACTACTACGAACCGGCACATGGGATGGTCGAGGATATCGAACTCGCCTGGCAGCACCATTACGCCGGACGAGAACTCGTCATCACGTTTGTTGATATACCATGAAGCGTTGATGTATTTTCCACGCCGCATGCGCTCTATCCGTCCTTTATCGGAAAGTGGTATATAACCGGGTATTTCTCTGTCCCATTGTTTGAGAACATCGCAGAGCGCACTGGCATATTCATTAGCCTGTTCCACCGTTCCTTCAATATAGTGGACAAGGGATGAAGTACACGCTTTCTGATTGTATATCATCACGTCTGTTGAAGCTTTCTGTACCGCTTCATCCGGATTGCCCGAAAATATTTCTTTTCCAATCATACTTATACCGTAGCGCGGATTAAGAGAAATGACTCTGGTGAATAAAGCTCTGGACTGTACAGAGGTTACTGTTTCCGGTGAACCCCATACTACTATCCGGTCAAAGGCGTCCGGCATGAACAGGACATTCTCGATACTTTTATCGCCGCCCTGCCAGTAGACAATCGAGAGGTTTTGCGTTACAGGATGGTCCGGAGCAGCGGATGCAGCAGCAAGCGCAAACAAGGCACCGGTCAGCGTTGCCCCGTATGGCAGTTTTATTACCGCGGCAGACTTCGTCAATACGGCGCGGAGTGCGGATACTAACGGGACCTCCGGGGCATTACCGGCAGTGATATGTAACTGCCGCGCAGGCATAGCGCGTACCTGCATCCTTGCTGTTCTATTCTCATTGCTTGCATCTATGTGAAATATGCTCGTAGCATGCTGTTGCAGCCATCCCGGAGAGACTTCTTCAGTCACTTCTACCCAGCCGTTTAGAAAACGGCTGCCGGGTGTTCCCATGAATGACAGTTCCGCGTCGATCATCCTTCTGGCTGCTTCCCGGTTGAACGCGGACGGCAAAGAGGCAAACATGTTTTCAAGAAATACATCGGGAAATTCAGATGTAAGGCGGCATGTCTCGAGAAGCCGTAGCATCAGGGTCCGGTTTTTCAGCGCTGTTGATAGAACAGTTTCCAGATAGTCGAGGACATCTTCCACAGATAATCGGTAAAGGCCCTGAGCGAGCTTATCGACATCGTTCTCGATAAGCTCACTACCGTCTATCGCGGGCATGATCTGGTAAATATATTCGCCGGTATATTTCATGGTACGCCGGTCGATCACCGGTTCCCGGACGACCTGTGCTCCGGGCAATTTTATATACGTAACATTATTCTCAAGAGGAAGGAATACCGTTTCGATTTGTGTACGGTTAATTTCGGGCGGAACTACAAGATTGCCCTTGATTAAAAACGGGACGCGAACGATGCAGTTTCTATTATTCAATAAATCGTACCTGGTGCATAGCTTTTCCACGACATACCTCCTGTTATGCCTTCATGGAGCCCATGATACCGCCGCATCCTTTTAACTCACTGCCCGGCATGCGTCCTATCTCTATGATCGCAGGACCGTCAAGACCGCATGGACATTCTCCGTTTAACATATGTACGTAGTCGCCGCTGATAATAAAGCCGGGATAAGATACCGCAAACGGATCGAGGAATCCGAAAGCTCCCTTTATATCCGTACCCTGAATCGGGTCCAGTTTTTCGTCGAAAATAACCGGCTCGATGACGGGAGGGATATGGAACCTGCCATGCTCGCAGCGTACCATGAGCATGTTTATCTCAGTCATCGAATATCCTTCCAGTACCATTTCCTTTGGGATATCGAATGAGTTGGAAAGCATGTCTACAAGTGTCTCACGTTCTATGGTCTCACCGGTAAAGGACTTCCAGCCGCCGCCGAAAAAGACGAAACTCCCCTTTTTAAGTGCCAGCCCCTGGCCGTGAATAGCGACAAAATCGCATAGCTCCCTGAACTGGTACGGCGCTCCGAAGATGAATACCTTCTGTCCTTCATCGGTCGACCTGCGGATCGCATGTATCAGCATCAGGTAATTCGTCTCTTTTTTATCAATTACCTCAGCCTGCAATCCGGTGAGCATCTGCTTTTCATCATCAGTCGAAGCACCATGATACAAACAACGCAACGCAGTTCCCGACACGGCGATATCATAGAGGAAATAGTGCCGACGAAAGAGAGTCGCCAACTCTTCTATAAGCACCTGGTTGCCCATCCTGCCCTGCCGGAAACCGAGAAAAACAGCGTCGAATCCAGTGAGCTTTTTCTTACCGGCGAACCGGGTGAGGGTTTGTGATGACAGTAAGCGTGCCGGAGCATTCAAGAACAGACCGGACAGGGTATTGCCCAACCGGTGCATCAGCAATGAAGCCAGACAGGCAATGTTCGCTGTCCGGGATAATTCCCAGTCCTGTATATCACGCGGAACAAAGGAGAACGTTCCCGAAGTGCCGGAGCTGTAGACGATGTGTACATCGTCAATCTTGAGACGTTCTATCCAGCTGTCTATGGTGTGAATGTCGGACATATCTATATCGATACGCCTGTGATAGATACCGGAAAGCCATTGTGTCATTCCATAGAAATCCCCGTTATCGAGCAGCGACCGGTCGTAGCTCTTGAAGATATCGGCAGAAAGCATGAGCTTTCTTTTAATGGTATCGCTATCGGCAGTGCTTCCGATGCCTTCTTCTCCGGCAAGCTTCCGGTAGAAAGGAATATCATTGAAGTAAGAAGTGTGGTTCAGGTGTATAGCTTCATTCCGGAGTGCTTCAGTATGCGCACGGTCAAATCCCTTCTTAAGTCCCCATGACCGGGATGCTCTGATGAGCTGGTTCTGTATATCAATAATCTCCGTCAATTCATTCCTGACCTTATTCCGGTAAATCTCTCTTACTATTTTAAGCGTAAGCTTTTTTAATCTCGATTATTTAATAATCTTGCCTCGATAGCCGCTATCCGCGCTGCCGTCTTCTATATCGACGGCCTCGACCAGCCTGCGAAATTCGTTCTCTTGTAGTACGCCTTTATGTCCGAGATACCTTATCAGGGCAACCAGATATAATCTGAGTTCGCTGTTCTCCTTCTCAAGTTGAGCTATCCGGTTGTCCGGTGTGGTATTGCCCGTTGCGGAATTTTGCTCCAGTTGACGGCGGATATTTTCAAGTTCCTCACGTTGCTCTTCGATATCCAGTTGTTGTCCAAGGTTTCCCAGTAATAGCATTCTTCCCCAGCCCATGTTAGTCTCCTTTCTATATGATAATAATTGTTCTTATAAAGGATATTATTCCGGTCTGTTACTCATTTTGACCGGATAAATATTATTTTGCAGTCATAATCCTTATATAATAAGGATTATGACCGATGTTACAACTTATAAAGACCAGTATATATACTGTGAACATTATCGCCATACACGGTATTAATTTCTTCACAGTTCTCCCTCTTTGCCGTTTTTCGGTTTTTGCCGGGTAAACAGGAAATAGAGCAGAAAGCCGATGGGGAAAAAACATATAGATACGATTATCCACCCCAGGGTTTGCGGGCCGGAGAGCCCCTTTTTCCCTGCATTCGAGACGACGATTAAAGTAATGACTGCTGTCGGTATGATTAATATGAAACAGATAATGATCTGTGTAAGCGTTGCCATTTACCTTTTCTCCTCGTTTTTATGCGGTATCTTTATTCCAGTGGTACTGTGAATTCCCACGGTCCCTCTGTTTCTCCGAAACTGGTGATGATGAATTTAAGGTCCTCTGTGCCTTTCGGTACGGGAATGTCCATTGTCCATATATATTCCGTACCGTTCACTTCGCTTCCACCGCCAACGCTGTCCACATTCTCCCGTTCTCTTACGGGTCCGTTGTCTATTCTATATTCTGCATAGCTTGTTTGTGGAAGGCCGTAGTATCCTGAATTTTCAACCCAGAACCTTATACCTGCAGGAGTAAAGTCCACACGTTTAAGGACGAAGGTAATTCCGTTGATTGTCTGCGACTCATTACAGAGTATGGTATTTTCGATGACACCTTCTTCAGGAAGGATACGTATACTCCCAAGGGAATCATATATTCTTCTATAACCGGGAATGATAAAACGGAACTGCCCGTATGGGACCGGTTGCCCCTGTTCATCATTCTGGTCCCACACCAGTGTATACTCTATCGTTTTTTGCGGTTGAAGTATGACTTCGTTTTGTCCGGCAGGAAAAGTACGGATAACACGGTTACCACCCCCTCTGATCTCTACTTTCGGAGGGAAAGGAGCGATTTTGTACGGGGTATCGCTTAAGCAGGTAAAAGACAATGTAACATTAATTTCTTCTCCCGGCAGGTAGCTGTCTTTTTCAGGGGCGGCTTTTATGAAGACGTGGTCGGAAAGAAGCGGCGTTGTCGAAGCTGCGGGTACAATTATCGGGGGCATTGTCGAAACCGGACTGTTATCGTTACAGCCGCTAAAACCGGCTAACAATAATAAAGCGATTATTAAAATAAGGCCTTTTTTTATCATTATATCTTTAATCATCTTTTAAGATTATCGCTATGCTCCTGTATATTATAGTAAAATTCGGATGAAAAAGTTCATTTGCCCTTTTCAATAACCGGCAGATGAACTTTTCCTCGAAGAAACAGGTATAGTAGCATGATAGTAAAAAATAAAAGAGAGCGTAATTAACCTGAAAGAATATATGAAAAAGCACATTGTTTTTTTATCAACATTTATTCCGGCTGTATTCTTGTTATTATTCTCTGTTGTGGGATGCAATGGTACGAATAATGAACAGGGCCGCCTGAAATCAGAAGATATATTTTCGATATATCAACTTTCCGAAAGGGTGGAAGGTGCTCCGCCTTTCGATCTGGACAGCTTCGAACTGCCGGAAGACCCCTGGTTGTCCGTGTATGATATAGATTATTACGATTTTTCCTCTCACTTTATTTATTTAAAGACCGATAAATCATATCTTTTCGGCGAGGACTGGCAAATGTCCGGTTCGTCTGCTTTTATCGTTGTAGCAGGAGGCGAACGGTGTTATCTGGGACATTTTCATTCACCGGTTTTGTCCTGGTTACCACAGACACCGATAATAAATTCTTTCTCCGGTTTTGACTACTATCCGGACGATATTATTTACATCAGTAATTTCAGTCTGAATGCTACTGAAGACCCGCGCAGCGACCCGCGTATCAGAGATGCACTTTCCGATGCCGGTAAACTCACTCCCGGCATTAGCGTGATACTCGATGATGTGCATATTGAGAAAAAGGATGGCAAAACCGGAGCGAGCTATACGTTCACTGTGACCAATGAAAGCGAGGAAGCGCTTTATTTACCCGATCCGGATAATATGGGAGTCGATCTGTTCCACTATTTTACAGGGGGGCTTTATTTGTCTTTTAACGATGTATATACAATCGTTCTCAGTTCGTATGATTCGACCGTGAATACGTATTCATGGGATGATTTCGATGTATCGTGGTTTACAAGATT
>CAZAIO010000136.1:2489-6583 GCA_964485235.1 uncultured Dehalococcoidales bacterium | reverse complement strand
TAAGCCATATCGATAGCGCCGACGCATGTTAATTCCTGGCAAGTTCGCACACAACGGCTACAAAGGATACAACGGTTGCGATCGATAATAAAAAACGGATTGCTGGTATCTAATGGTTGCTTGCGAAGTTCCTTTGTAAAAGATAATTCGGTAATGCCGATATAGTCAACCACTTTCTGTAATTCACAGGTCATTCTGGATGAACAGACTACACAACGATCATTAAGCGGGACATTTTGCGGACAGGAGTCTAATGGACCACAAGTGTCTCTGCGATCGCAGAGCAGACATTCGCACGGACGATTAATGAGTATGAGTTCTAAAGTGGTACGCCGGACCCTGTTAATGTTTTCAGAGTCTGTAGTGATCACCATACCGTCGGTGGCCGGTGTGGTACAGGCCGTAGGAAGCCCCCGCATTTTTTGTATTTCGACAATACATAGACGACATCCACCATATGGTGCAAGATCCGGGTGATAACACAGGGTCGGGATATAAATACCGGCAGAAAGGGCAGCCTCAAGGACCGTCATTCCCTGTTTAGCTTTAACCTCTTTGCCGTTTATATGTAAAGTAATACTATCCATAAGCGCTCGACTCCTTTCCGTGGTACGGAACTTCTTAGAATATCAGCACCGGGCTTGACAGGTACCGGTCTATTTCCTAAAGCATAAAATGAAAAATGGCTTTCAGGTTACAACTAAGGAAGATAGTAACTTGAATTCTCTGCAACCGGGAAAATAACTTACGGCCAATATTAAAGTTCAACTGTGTAACTGATAAAATTCGACCAATATTATGAGAAATTATACGTACTGATAATAGACCACAATTAAATACAGGGACAGGCGAAGTTTTATCAGGGTCAGATAAAACTGTCAAATGATTTTTATATTCACCGCACGGCTATCATGCGCTTTTTTATTTATATTTCTGTCTCATTGAGACCTTATCCAGTTTACCGGTAGGATTTCTCATTACTTCATCGATAATAATTACTCTGGGGCGCTTATATCGCGGGAACTGCTCATCACAAAAGAAAGACACTTCACTTTCGATAAGCTCAATATTATGTTTAGGTTGTACTATAGCGCAGACGATCTCTCCGAGCCTTTCATCGTGAAGTCCTATCACGGCAACATCATGAATCTTTGGATGATTATGTAAAATATCTTCGAGTTCTACCGGAAAGATGTTTTCACCGCCACAAATAATAATATCTTTCTTCCTGTCCACTATATAGTAAAAGCCCTCATCATCTTTTCTGACCATATCTCCTGTAATAAGCCAGCCGTCTTTAATTGTCTGTGCGGTCTTTTCAGGGTTTTTATAATATTCTTTCATGACCCCGTTACCTTTTACTGCCAGTTCTCCTACCTCACCGTCAGGTAAGTCGTTGCCTTTATCATCAAGAACCCTGGCCTGCCAGTTGAATCCGGGTTTTCCGATAGAATCGACTTTGAATTTATTCTCCAGTCCCAGATGAATACAACCCGGTCCCGTTGATTCACTCAGGCCATAGTTATTATCATACTGCATATCGGGGAAATATTTTCTCCATCTAAGCACAAGGCTGGGTGGCACTGGCTGCGCACCCATATGAAAAAGACGCCAGCAACTGAGATCATAGTCCTTAAGCTTTAATTCACCACTATCGAGGGCAGCAAGGATATCATGTGCCCACGGCACGAGTAGCCATACGATAGTCCCTCTTTCTTTATGTACGGCCTCGAAAATGGACTTCGGTTGTATTTCTTTTAATATTGTTCCCTTACCGCCTGTTAAAAGACTTCCGAACCAGTGCATTTTTGCTCCGGTATGGTATAGAGGAGGAAGTAATATGAAATTATCGCTCCGTGTTTGAAAATGGTGGGCCTGTTCTGTAATTGCAGCCCACTCCATGTTTTTATATGTGAGAAGTATCGGTTTCGGTTGTCCGGTTGTACCCGAAGTAAAATACAGTCCGCATGGTTCTTCCTCATGCACATTCAACCATACTTTATCTGAGGGGGATTTATTTACTTCATCCTCAAGCTTTTCCCATCCTTTATAATCATTGCTGTCTATAACAAAATAGTCTCCAATGAAAGACATCTTATCTTTAACCGCATCAACGCGTTCCACAAACTCCATATCGGCAATAAAAGTTTTTGCTTCACTGATATCCGCACAGTATTTGATATCATCGGAAGTGAACCTGAAATTCAACGGGACTACCCATGCTCCCGATCTTACTATGCCGAAATATACCAGCAACCAATCAAGTGAATTTTTCATCAACTGCATGACACGGTCACCCTTTCGGATACCACGTGATTGAAGTGCATTAGCCATCTGATTTACTCTGTCGTCAAACTGTTTCCAGGTTATTTCCCTTCTCTTTCCAATGCCTGGTGCAGTTTCAATAAGAGCGGTTTCATCCGGATACATGAGTGCATTTCTTACGAGCATATCAGAAATATTCATTACAACCTCCACGTGTTTGATCGATGGGAAATATGGCATGAATGTATGTATGGTATACCGCTTATATTATACAAAAGAAGAGAGCCCTATATATAGGGCTCTCCTTGAAAATCTATAAAAATTACAGTTTAAAAGTAACTGAACAGATCACTCTCTATTCAACTACCGCTGCTTCTTTTTCAAGCAATTCTGCCAGGGCATCGTAACCTTTATTTCCAAATTCAGTCACCTGCCAGGTGATAAGCTGTGCATATGAACTGCCTTTTGTTTTTAGCCAGTCCTTATGTTTGTTATCAGTCTGGCCCAGAAAATGGCGGGCCAAATCATGATGACTGGACGAAATTTTACGACAACATGGACAACGATAATTAGCCATCTGTAACCTCCAATTTATTCGTCTTCTCTTCTTCTGCCGGTCCTTTTTTACTTCTTCTTCTTTTTCTCAGCCTCTCGAATAGCCTTGAGCACCTTTTCAGGTTTCATGACATTTGAATCGAATTGAGCACCTACTACCTGAAAAACAGCATTTGCCAATGCAGGCGCACCGGGGGCAGTCGTTGCCTCAGCAGCTTCTTTGGCTCCGAAAGGTCCTTCAGGTTCATAAGTAGGTACTTCATTAATCTCAATCGGCGGCATATCACGTTGCCTGATTAATTTATAATCCGCATAAGACGGATTAAGTACCTGACCGCCTTCAAAGATCATTTCTTCACAAAAACCAAATCCCAATCCCATATGAGTAGACCCTTCAACCTGACCGCGAGCACCCAGAGGATTGATAATCTGACCACAATCGTGTACCACTATAACATCTTTTATTTTGATAAGTCCTGTTTCTCTGTCAACTTGTGCTCTGACTGCCTGAATTCCCATACCATATGCAGGTGAGATCATGCCCTTACGGTGAGGAGTATAATGACCTACGCCAATAAGAGGCTCTCCATCGTTCATCTTAATAGCATCTTTCACAATCTCATAATATGAGAATCCTCTTTCCGGACGTAACGCAAGGAATATTCGCTTATCTTTTACTTCCAGGTCATAGACAATGTTTTCGCCTAATTTCATCCGCGCGACTTCTACGAGTTTGTCCTTTATCTGTTTTGCAGCAAATCTAACCGCATTACCATTCATCAATGTTTCTCTGCTACCCCATGCGCCAAGATCAACAGGAGTGAGCGCGGTATCACCGACATGCAATCTGATGTCTTCCATACCTATGCCCAGTTCCTCGGCGCAAATCATGACTACAACGGTATTGTGACCCTGACCGGCGTCGGAAGCCTGTGTAAAAAGATCAACCGTGCCGTCGATATTAACTACTACCCTGGCCCCCGAGAAAGCATAAGGAGTATCGATCCAGTTGAAAATGCCACCGCTCATATAGGCAAAGGCGGCATATCCTATACCTTCATCGTCAGCAAGGTCATTCCATTTTTCCTTTACTCGCTTCTTCATACCGTCCATACATTCCTGAATGCCGCAGCTTTCTACTTTGTACTGACCGGGAGCTTCATAACCGGGTGTCATGGCATTCATGCGCCGGATTTCCAGCGGGTCGATACCCAGGTCTTTAGCCGCTCTGTCTAATTGGGTCTCAGCACAATATACTGTCGGGACAGCTCCGA
>CAZAIO010000136.1:0-2479 GCA_964485235.1 uncultured Dehalococcoidales bacterium | reverse complement strand
GTACTGAAGAAGCCCATACTCTGTTAGTATATGTTCGAGCCCCGTCATACCTGTAAGCAGGTGTAGCATAGGGGAAAGTTATGAAGGTACCTGAAAGATACAAGGTGGTAGCACCCAGTCCGGTGTAAGCCCCTCCATCAGTAATAATTTTAACTTCTTTTGCGAGCAGTTTACCTTTTTTCGTAAGGCCTATTTTTATCGCCAATTTCATTGCGGTACGGTGTTCCGTTGCAGTAAATTCTTCTTCCCTGTTAAGGACTATCTTCACCGGTTTTCCCGTTTTCATAGAAAGAAGGGCCGCATTAACCGAGTCGGGCATGGTCGAGTTTTTCGCACCATAACCGCCTCCAACATGCGGTTTTATTACTCTTATGAGGCCTTCTCTCATCTTCAGAGCATCAGCTATACCTAACTGAAGAAAATACGGTGACTGGGTGGAAGACCATACGGTTAACCTGCCGCTTACTTTATCATAGCTTGCCACAGAACTATGAACTTCCATAGTACAAGGAGCCTGAGCATGGAGCGTAAATCTATCCTCTCGTACATAATCAGCCTTGGCAAAGGCCTCGTCTACATTACCCCATTCAATATGGCGTGTATTATTGATATTGTTATCAAAACCTTCGTGAATTACAGGCGCATCGTCCTTAATGGCGTCCATTGGATCGAAAACGGCCGGTAACGGTTCATACTCCACTATTATCAGGTCCAGCGCTTTCTCGGCGATCTCTTCGCTGATAGCAGCCACTGCCGCTACCGGGTCCCCGATAAAACGCACCTTGGTAGTACACAGAATTTCCTGGTCTGCCAGTTCGGTGAAACGCCGCCACAGACCATATCTGCCTCCGGGGGTATCCTTTCCCGTGATAACCGCTTTTACTCCAGGAAACTTCTCTGCCTCACTGGTATCGATGCTCACTATTTTCGCATGGGGATACGGGCTTCTTAAAAGCTTGCCATAGAGCATATTAGGCAAAGTCATATCAAAGGTATATACCGCTTCTCCGGTAACTTTTGCTCCTCCATCCACATTTGGTGTTGGTTTGCCTATTATCGAATACTCATTCATTTTGCCGCCTCCTGTAACTTTCGTTTTTGCAATCGTTTTGCAGCATCACGTATGGCTTCGTTAATCATATTAAATCCGGTGCAACGGCAAATGTGGCCGTCCATAGCCATCTGGACCTCTTCCCTGGTTGGATCGGGATTCTCGTCCAGTAATGCCTTGGCTGCCATGATTTGCCCCGAAGTGCAAAATCCGCACTGGAAAGCCCAGTTATCAACAAAAGCCTGCTGGATCGGATGCAGCTTGGCACCGTCTGCCAGGCCTTCAATAGTGGTGATCTTTCTTCCGTCCGCCTGTAATGCTAATACCGAGCAGGACCTGACCGCCATTCCGTCAAGAATAACCGTGCAGGCACAGCAGGAACCGCTGTCACACGATCTCTTGGTACCCCTTAATCCTAGCTCATCTCTCAATACCTGAACTAAAAGAGTCTTAGGCTCAACCCAGAGATTGTATGACTCTCCATTTACAATTAAATTCAACTCTCTTTTCATAGTTTGCCTCCTTATCTAAATGAAATTAAGCCTTCCTGGCTCTTTCCAGGGCTTCAGCTCCTACCCGCTTCACCAGAACTTTGACCAAATCCCTTTTGTATTCCGCTGATACTTCAGCATCGGACTCAGGTCTGCATTCTTCTGAAGCTGCCTGGCCTGCTTTGACAAGCAGAGCATCATCGATCTTCTTCCCCTTCAATATCGCCTCAGCCTTTTTAGCCCTCATAGGCGCAGGACTTACCGCACCGAGCGCTATCCTGACATCGCTGCACGTCTCTTTATTCTTGTCGAGAGTGATCATCATGCCAACCGATGCAGTAGCATGGTCTCCTGTTATCTGGCTGAATTTGGTATATTTGGCGCCCGAGTGAGGCGGCATAACCGGTATCAGTATTTCAGTGAGCAACTCATCATGACCGAGTTCCGTCTCAAAATAGTCTGTTGTGAAATCCTCCAGTTCCATCGTCCTCTCACCGTTTACACTGGCCATCTTGACCTTCGCATTCAAGGCGATCAATGTCGGGACCGGGTCGCCGGCCGTATCACCGTGAGCTACATTGCCGCCAATAGTACCCCAGTTTCTCGTTTCAACTGAGGATAAATTCTGTTCCATCTCTGCAAGGACGCTAAATTTGCTTATTATGACCGGTGATTTCTCGATAGCCCGATGAGTGGCGAGCGCCCCGATCTTTAAACCTTCTTTTTCATCGAATTTAATGTAGTCCATATCCGATACGTTTTTAATATCGATGAGATATTGAGGGGTAAGCAATCTTTGCTTTAACAAAATGGTCAAAGATTGTCCTCCGGCAATTACCTTGCATTCATCCTCACCGTATTTAGCGAGCAGCTTTAGCGCTTCCTTGAGTGTTTTAGGGTTAAAATATTCGAAATCGAAAATGATATCCTTCATTGC
>CAZAIO010000135.1:0-6627 GCA_964485235.1 uncultured Dehalococcoidales bacterium | reverse complement strand
CGTGATGTCTACTGCTATAAGCAATCAAGTACTCGCATAAAGTACTCTTTTGACCCGTCCGCTGCGGTCAGAGTACACTTAATTAAAGAGAACCTTGAACTTTACAGGGAGATAACGTACCCGCAATGCTACCGAAAAAAAATATGGGACCGAACTGGTTTAACCGCACAAAAATCAAAGTAAAAAGCTGGCTGGGCATGCACACGATCGTGTGCGATTCCTGCAAGTGGGACTGGCGTGGTGCATGTCACCATCCTGAGCGTCCCAATGCCGTATGGTGCCCGGACTACGAAAAAAGAGGTTAGTCCTGCGGGCAAATACCCGCTACTACATATAAGCCTCACTCATCCGGAGCGATTTTGTAACTGAAGCCGTTCTCCGTCTGCCGGATGATGAACGTAATGCGCTCGCCCGCTAAAATATATTCGTCGCTCTGCCTTCGAAGCGACCTGAAGTCCGCATTCTGGAGGAAAGTCCGGAGAAGTTCCATCCTGGCGGAGAGGTGAGGATCGACTCTCCCTTCACGCATTACGGAGCGGAGGAGCTTTTCATATTCGTTCCTGGCAACAGTCTCTATACAATGTGTGGTATCCGGCACGAGCTTGATCTGAAACATTACAACCTTCTTTGCAAATAGTACCTGCCTGCTTATAACTATGCAAGAAAACATTTGACACTATGTAATGTTTTGACACTATACGAAGCTGATGTTATTATTGTGATGCACTGCCCAACCTGAACGTAGAATATGTGTTGGGTTATTTATGGACAATAAAGACATTTTATACCTTATAATATTTGTTTTCTGCCTGATAATTTCGGCATTCTTTTCCAGCGCAGAGACTGCGTTTATGTCTCTTTCAAAGCTGAAGGTCAAGCACCTGGTCAGCACAGAGAAAAAAGGAGCAGTTCAACTGGAGAAAATCATCAGTGAGCCGGGCAAATTTCTGTCGGCTATTCTCCTGGGCAATAACCTGGTCAATGTCGCAGCGGCAGCCATTGCCACATTGATGGCAGTCTCTTTCATCGGTGAACCGTGGGGTGCGCTCATCGCTACTGTAGGCGTTACCATCCTGGTGCTTATCATCGGCGAGGTCATTCCAAAAACATACGCCGCCCACAATGCTGAGCGCGTATCCCTAATCTATACCCGCCCTATAGGTTTAATCATATGGATACTGTATCCGTTTGTCCACGTGCTCAACCGGATAGGCCTCGGCTTCACCAAATGGGTTGCCGAACCGGAAGAGAATAAAACGCTTGTAAGCGAAGAGGAAATTCGTACCGCCATTACCGTCGGTGAAGCGGAAGGAGTCTGGGAAGAAGCCGAGGCGGAGATGATACATAAGGTGTTAGAGTTTGCAGACCGTCCGGTAAAAGAGGTCATGACGCCTCGTACGGAGATTGTATGGCTCGAATACGGTATTACTATTGCATCATTTTTCGAAACATATAAACAGTACTCCCATTCGCGTTTTCCGGTCTACAAAGGAACTACCGATAACGTCGTCGGTGTCCTTTTGATAAAAGATGTGCTTAAAGCTCAGGCTGACAATATAATCACCACAGAAAGCCTGATAGACGAGTTGTTGAGACCAACTTATTTCACTCCTGAGTCAAAACACCTCGGTGTATTGCTCTCCGAGATGAGAGACAACCACTATAATATGGCAGTCATTGTAGACGAGTTCGGCGGCGTCGCCGGCATGATCACCATAGAGGAGATCGTCGAGGAAATAGTAGGCGGCATCAGGGATGAACTGGCGGAAGAAGAGAAGGATATCGTTCCTATCGATGCAAACACATTCGAAGTTGACGGTACGCTGAGAATCGAAGAGGCTAATGAGGAATTGAAGTTGGCCCTGCCATCGGGAGACTATGAGACGATGGCAGGTTTTGTACTCAGCCATCTCGGCCGTATTCCGAGACAGGGAGAGGGGTTTATATTTCGCGACCTGAAGCTGTCAATACTCGAGATGCGCGGCATGAAGATAGAAAGAATTTTGATCACAAAAGAGGAAGATGCAACGCCTGAGAGTTAGATTCGGCCGCGGCGAAGAGATAAAATACATTTCGCATCTTGATTTAATGAGGTTCTGGGAAAGGGCTTTACGCCGCGCCGGGTTGTCCCTTGCCTATACCGAAGGGTTCAACCCTCATCCGAAAATATCACTTGCTGCGCCGCTTTCCGTAGGAGTTACCAGCGAAGCGGAGTTGATGGATATATATCTCACCCGCTGGGACTCACCCTATGTATTTATGAATCGCATGAAAGACCAGTTGCCCGAGGGCATACAATTAATGGGAGTGCTACCGGTCGGGCTTAATATCCCGTCGTTGCAATCGCAGGTCCGCTTTGCTGAATACCGGGTAACCGCAGTATCTGAAGGAGATAATGCCATACCCGACGTAGAGCAGGCTATTGCTTCGTTATTGGCGGCACAGGAACTTCCATGGCACCATTATAGAGATACCGGTGTGCGCCATTATGACCTTCGCGCCCTTATCGACACTGTATGGATGATTGAATCAACCGGCGATACTTATGTGCTGGGTATGAGATTGCGCTGCGATTCCAGCGGCACCGGTAGGCCGGAGCAAGTAATTAAAGCATTGGGCTTTACCGGTTACCCGGCTTCTATACACCGCACAGGGCTGCTGCTGGACTAAGAAAATACTCTCTGTCCGGCGCGGCGAGACCAGTAAAAGGAGGAGACCTATTAAACTTATTCTAGCCAGGCATGGCGAGACGATCTGGAATGAACAAAAACGTATTCAGGGAGGATACAGCGATATCGCACTCAGCGATAGGGGCAGGAAACAGGTGGAGAACCTTGGCATTGCGTTAAAAGATACCGCGATCGAAGCGATCTACTCAAGTCCGTTGAGCCGTGCTATGGACACCGCACGGGCGATCGCTCAATATCATTCGCTCACTATAGAGCCGAAAGAAGAGTTCAGGGAGATAAATGTCGGCGAGTTCGAAGGAAGAACTCTGGAAAGCCTGCAACATGATTTCAGCACCATATTGCTCGAATGGCGTGAAGGTAAAGGAAAAGGGAAATTGCCCAGAGGCGAAAGCCTTCAAGATGTTCACGATAGAGTCTGGCCATGCACACAGGAAATAATAGCGCACCATAAAGGAAATGTCGTGATTACCAGCCATTATTTCGTAATCCTTATTATCATCAGTACCGCACTTGGATTGCCTCTGGTAAATATACGGCGTTTGAGAGTCCAGCCCGCCAGTATCAGCATTGTCGACTTTAGCGGTGACTATCCTTATCTGGAGTTACTGAGCGATAGCTGTCATTTGAAAGAGGACTGATGGTTGAACGGGTCGAACATATCGTACAACAAGTAATTCAGGCTTTGCAGGCACAAGGCTTTCTACAGGAGAACGATACGCTGGTGGTCGCCGTTTCAGGCGGCGTCGATTCTGTCTGCCTGCTCCATGTGCTGGCCGGACTGCAGGACAGGACCGGAGTAAAGCTCCACGTAGCACATCTCGATCACTGCCTCAGGGGACAGGAGTCCGCGAAAGATGCCGGCTACGTCGCAGGGCTGTCACGCAGACTCAGGCTTCCCGCAACGATCGAAACACGTGATGTTGCGAAATATCGCGAACAAAAACGTTGTTCGCTGGAAGAAGCCGCGCGCGAAGTGCGCTACCAGTTCCTTGCCGATGTAGTGAAGTCCACCGGAGCAGCGGCAGTAGCAGTAGGGCATACCCGAAACGACCATATCGAGACCATCCTGATGCACTTGTTGAGAGGAACAGGTACAGGCGGTCTGCGCGGATTGCAGTCTATATCCACAATTCATACGGGACAGGGTACTGCACCGCTTATGATATTAAGGCCGCTTCTCGATATTTCAAGGGAAGAGACAATTAAGTATTGTCGCGCTCACAAGCTACGCCCCCGGATCGATGTCTCCAACCGGTCACCCGAGTTTTTGAGAAACCGGATCAGACACGAGTTGCTTCCGGTGCTGGCACAGTATAATCCTTCGATCGATACCGCACTACACAGACTGGGTACTATCGCCGGCGCCGATATAGCTTATATAGAAGAGCAGTCACAATTTATCTGGAAACTTACCGTCGGTGAAAAGCCGGACGGACTCTATCTGGACAGGCAGAAAATGGTCGGGTTACCTGCTGCGTTGCAACGCCAGATTTTTCGCATGGCACTGCTTAAGATGGTTGGAAACCTGCGGGACTTCGAAGCAGACCACATCGAAGAGATGATAAGGTTTCTTTCCAAACCGGGAGGCAAACAGCTCGACCTGCCGCATGGAATACGGCTGTACAGCCAGTACGACAACATGATATTATCTTCATCCGGTAAAAGAGCCTGCCCTTTCCCGCCTCTGGAAAAAGAATACGCCATTGCAATACCTGGAGAGACCGATCTGCCCGGCTGGCATATTACAGCAGAGATAATGAAAACCGACACTTACGACGGGAACCCCTGGAACCCCTACACGGCTTTTTTCGACCTGGATAAAACCGGCATAACGCTCTCTGTCCGCCCGCGAAAAGACGGCGACCGGTTTCAACCGCTGGGGATGCAGCAGACCAGGAAATTACAGGACTTCATGGTGGATGCAAAAATACCGCAGCACTGGAGAGAAACAATTCCGCTGGTCATTTCTCCGTCGCATATGTTATGGGTCGTCGGCTGGAGGATAGATGAACGGGTAAAAACAACTGTTTCCACGAAAAATGTGCTCAACCTCACATTTGAGAAAACCGACTGAGAGCAGCCAGCCAGAACTTAATTACCGTCTATAGCTTTCCGGTCTGATTTTTACCTCTCTCTATATCAATCGATTACATTCGCAATGCTGTATACCGGTTCTAGCATTTAACTTTAATAAAGAGTGACGTTCCCCTGTTATTTTGACTGCGTATCCTGAACTTGCCGCCGAGAGACTCTATTCTTTCCTGCATTCCTATAAGACCGAAATTATGCTCCCCGCCAGCTATTATAGCGCCTTTTTTACTATTGAATCCCTTGCCGTTGTCACGTATTTTTAAACGAAGGTCATCATCAGTGAACTCCAGGTCGATAAGGGCTTTATTTGCTTCCGAATGACGCTTAATATTGCTGAGCGCTTCCTGGACGACACGAAATATATTGGTCTGTATTTTCGTGTCCAGCTTACGTACATCACCGGTAACGTTGAACTGCACCTGTATGTGATACTCTTCATTAATATGATCTGCCAGTAATCGCAAGGCTGCTATCAGACCGAGGTTATCCAGAACACTCGGCCTGAGATTAAGGCATATATTACGCAACTCATCCACAGTTTGAAGGCTCGTATCTCTCACCAGGGTAGCTTTATTATTCACCTCGCGCGTATTATTGCCGTTATTGGATAGTATAGCTTCTGCATAGTTTGCTATAAATAACAACTTCTGTATTGTTTCATCGTGCAGATCCCTGGCAATACGCTGTCTTTCGTTTTCCTGAATCTCCAGCATCTTAGAAATATATACCCGGTGTTCAAGTTCCCGTACCGCATAATGTTCGCTGTCTTTCCGTCGTAATTTCAATTCAAGGGCAATGGCAGATACGACAAACAGGGGAAGTATTAAGATAGCAATATTGAGCGCAAGCGCCCATGGAGTCAACCACAAACCCAATATAACGGGAAGTATACCTATGAACGATAAAAACCAGGCTACAATCGCACCTCGCAGCCAGAAAAACACCGACGCGTATATGGTCGGGATGAAAAGCAGGCTGCCGATAACACGATATTTAAATTCCCAGACTGCCAGGTCACCCAACCACGATATTCCGGGTATCCAATGCCAGATACTCTGTGCAAGATTTGCTTCCCGCCACGGCCAGGAATAATAGAGCGAGACAATAAAGATAATAATAAGCAGAATAGCCCAGAAATGAGGGCTACTCAGCAGTTTATTTCTATTAGAACTAAAAAACACATGTACCATTAATCGTATTACTGCTGTTATAAATTCTAGGAAAGGTCTTCCTGTTTAATAATACCGGAACGCAAGCTGACAATGACAGCCTCCGTGCGGGAGCTTACGTGGAGTTTAAGAAAAAGATCAGCAAGGTGGCTTTTAATCGTACGGATACTCACACCGAGTTCAGTTGCTATATCTTTATTAGAAATGCCTTTGGCAAGCAGATTGAGTATTTCCAGCTCTTTCGCAGTCAGTTTATCGCTGGAATTGATCTGCACAGGTTTGCAAATACGGCGGGAAGCATATTTCAATACCTGCGCCCAGACGGTAGGAGAAAGCACCGTTTCTCCTACGGCTAGAGCGCGAATAGTATGGATTATTTCATCGCCGAAGACTCTTTTTGTGAGGTAAGCGCTTGCACCGGCTTCCAGAATTCCCAGTATATGTTCGTTATCAGTATGTACGGTTAAAACCAGGACCGATGTTTTAGGACAATCGCTCTTTATCTGTCGCGTTGCCTCAAGACCGCTGACCTCCGGCATAGAAATATCCATTATTACAATATCGGGATTAAGTTCCTTCGTCAGGTTAATAGCTTCCTGCCCGTCACTTGCTTCGGCGATAACTTCGAAATCGTCATGTTGTTCCAAAACATTTCTCAGAGCCAGACGTAAAAGCGG
>CAZAIO010000134.1:2364-6750 GCA_964485235.1 uncultured Dehalococcoidales bacterium | reverse complement strand
GTTTTATTCAACGCCGTTTTATTTGAACCTGAAACTGCCTTTTGTCCCGGAGTCCGTGTCCGTTTCGTGAGAAAAGCATAACCGTCACCTTATAGCATATAAGACATTTTATTGAGCACTATGGCTGAACGAGCAATTGGTCTTGACCGTTACGTCGTTTCAGAGATGTTTTCAACAGGTAATTTGGTCAGGCTCTCTGTTACCTTTCTGAAATGCAGTCCATAGATTGCGAGTGTGACGGACATTGAGAAATGTTCCGGTCTCTTAATTAATGTCCAGGCAAGAAGTTTCCAGTAATATTTTCTGCCGTTCTCTTTTATACCCAGTATCCAGATCGACATCATAAATGCTTTAAGTTGTTCATAGGTGATATTGAACTTTTGCGTGGCAACGGGCTTATATTCAAGCAGAAAGACAGTGGTCCTTTCATAGTATTTTTTGGGGGAATAGATTGCATTGATTATTTGTTTATAACCGTTTATCAGGGTCTCATGTTTCATTTTAGGTATAAAATTCATAGAAATGTCGGTATTATTCCCGGAAAATGTCTTTACGAGGCGATTTTCCTTTTTCAGCCGCTGATATAATTTAGTCCCGTTCGGTGCGTTCAATAGTCCCACCATAGCGGTGACGATGCCGCTGCGCTGGATGAAGTCAATCATGTTGTCGAATGCAGCGGCAATATCACTGTCGAAGCCTACGATAAATCCGCCGTGTACCTGAAATCCGCGGTTCTGTAGTTTTTTCACCGAGGCGATCATATCACGGTTTTTATTTTGCAGTTTCCCGCATTCAAGAAGACTCTCTTGCGATGGAGATTCAATGCCGATGAATACGGTATCGAATCCCGCCTGTGTCATGAGATCTATGAGTTCTTCATCATCGGCAAGGTTAATTGAGGCTTCAGTAAAGAGCGTAAAGGGGTGGTTTTTAGTTTTCATCCATGCAATGATTGAAGGCAATATCTCCGTTTTTAATTTCCTCTTGTTGCCGATGAAATTATCGTCAACAATGAAAACGCCGTCTCTCCATCCAAGTTCATATATCGCTTCCAGCTCCGTTATAAGCTGCTCTTTATCTTTGGTCCTGGGGGTATGTCCGTTCAGTACAACGATATCGCAGAACTCGCAATCAAAGGGGCAGCCGCGGGAGTACTGGACGCTGAGCGCCGTATATTTTTTTGTGTCAATAAGTTTCCAGAGAGGTACCGGAGTATTTTTTATCTCAGGCCATTCCGTAGTTTGATAAATATGCCTGGCGCAGCCATTTTGAAGGTCATTGAGAAACGGTTCCAGGGTAATTTCCGCTTCGTTGAGCACTAAATGATCGACACCTGAAAAGTCCTCATGATTGGCGGTAAATAGAGGACCGCCGGCTACTATCTTTGCCCCTAACTGGTTACACCGCTTGATCACTGTTTCCGCCGACGCCCTTTGAATTGCCATAGCGCTGATAAAGACATAATCAGCCCATCTGATATCACTGTCTTTCAGGGGATTTATGTTCATATCTATGAGCCGCATATCCCACGAATCCGGTAACATAGCTGCGACTGTCAGCAGTCCAAGCGGCGGAAATGCTGCTTTCTTTGAGACGAACTTTAAAGCGTGTTTGAAACTCCAAAATGTATCCGGGTATTGCGGAAATACTAATAGTATTTTCAATTACTAAAATCACCTCTTAAAATTACATTCAGGCACTTTGAATACGTTCATTAAGGAAAGAGGCTGTGAACATAATCAAGTTTCGCACAGCCTCTTGTTGTCTACAGGGGGAAGAATAATTAACACTTGCTCAAGTTTACCTGTTTGGTCGAGATTTATCCACTGTTTGTGGAAAAGACCGACTGTCTACTACGTTCAGCAGCACCTGAATAAAATCGCCACCTGGTTTGTACCGTATTATATTTCACCATCTTCAGATGATTGCTAATTTGAACCGTTAAATCCCTTTGGTTCTGCACTTTCATGTCTTTTGAGATATGCCGGGGATATACGCTGATCGGCGAAATATGAAATAGTATTTCTAACGAGTGTGGTGAAGCAGACATCAATTCTGTGCAAATTGGCACACAGGTTACACCTGGTAGTCCCACCAATGATAACCTCGTAACAAATGCTTTCTACATTTGAGAGAGATGCTGGCTGGAGAGCGAGCGACTTAGTTAAGCAGGCAGTCTACACGGGAATAGAGTTGGTGCCCGGCAAAAAGCAGGACCAAAGAATTCGTCTATCTTTTCAACTGAGTTAGTACATCTTCGATATTAAATGCCAGGTAGGTACGTTTTCTAAGTGCAGCACGGATTAAAGTTTCTACGTTATTCACACCCTCGATACGGGAAATTTTCTCGATAATGAATTTATACAGGTCCTCGAGATTTGATAACACGACAACGCAAAAAATGCTGTATCCACTCATTAGTGTATATATGGAATATATTTCAGGATGGCTGGAAAGCTCTCTGCAAATATCATTTATTTTCCCAAGCTCGGCTTGCAGTCCGATATATGTCACAGCGGAATACCCGAGTAATTTAGGAGGGTTGGGAATTACAGTGATCTTAATAATATTATCTTTAGTTAAGGACGCTACTCTTCTGGATATGGTGGCAGAACTGGTACCATATTTCTCTGCCAGTACCGTATAATTTGCACGACCGTCGATTCTTAATTCATTGATCAGATTTTTATCTATTTCGTCGATATTTACAGGTTTATTGTGTGAATCCCTGTTGAAAATACCTTCATACATTTTCTTTATCTCTGAAATGAAAAAAGTGTCCATTCTATTGATCCCTTTAATTTTGGGCAATTCTTCCCGGACAAGCCTGTTCAACTCATCGAGATTATAAAATTCAGCAAATAAGATGATGTCGAACCTGCCAAAGGTTGTTACGATTGAACTTATGTCAGGGTTGTCAACCAGTTTGTCACATACGTTTCGAACTTCGGAAAGCTCAACATCCATTGCGATGACAACCATGACTTTGTATCCGATTTTTTTAAGATTGGGCACAGCCTGAATGACGATGACATCGTTATCCAGTAAATTATTAACTTTTTTGGACACGGTGGACAGTTTTATTTTGAGTTGTTTGGCAATTTTGGTATAGCTGGAGCGGCCGTCTTCTGACAGCGATAAAAGTATTTGTCGACTGATATTATCAAGCATGGATTTAATCAATACCATATTTTATAATAACTTTCCGCAAAATTGCACTTTTTAGTCTTATGTTATCAGTGCCTTTGCCTTTTATTCAGTTAAGTAGAAAGCAACGGTTTGTCTATATGATAGCCTTATTATTCTTTCCGTGATATAACCGATCTGATAAATTATAACGAATACGAACATCGGTCAATTCCATTCCCGGCGATAAGTTATTAATCTCAAACGGGTTTAATCTTGCCTATGCTCATTCGGCGGTCATTTAATCATACATAATACTGCTATATAATGAAAAGTCAACCACTATTAATGTCTTGAATATGAATTGACATTTACATAAGCGGTGATATAATGCAAATAACCAACATGTGGTTATAGCCGGGATATTTTTAAATAAGCTTATTTTGTTCTTTTATCACCCTGGTAACAATTTATCTCCTTGACCGATGTTTGCACAGATAACTTTAACACCAACTGAATCTAAAAAGTTAATTGCGAAAGCAATTGCCAATATGACTCTGGTTAAAAAAGCAGCACATGAAGGCATGGTTGTGTTGCATCCCAGCAGTAGCGCATATTTTATCATTGAGGAGTTGACCGGAAAAAGACCGAACACCAATTACTGGGTATGCGGTGTAGTGACGCCTAGAGGTACCTGTACTGAAATGGGTGTAATGGTCGGGAATTATTTTCCTGAAAAAGAAAATAATCATCCGGGGGAATTCCGTAACTGGTGGGTGATCAGGAATAATGAACTTTTTGTCGGCGAGAGAATTCGGGATGTGCTTGAACAAGCCGGGCCGTCGGATGTTTTCATTAAAGGAGTCAATGCGATCGATAATGACGGGAATGCCGGTATATTGATAGGCGATCCTGCCGGTGGTGGCCCGTTAGGATATATATTAACAGCATGGAAAAAGAAGCAATTTCACTGGATTTTTCCTGCGGGACTGGAAAAATTAATACCAGTATCGATAAATCAGGCTTCTAAAGCAGCAAAACCTGCAAAGTACGGGTATTCAATGGGGCTTCCTGTGGCTTTATTGCCCTGTCCTCAAGGCAATAATACGATGACCGTCACAGAAATTGATGCAATAAAATCGTTAACAGGGGCTGACGGCACACCGATCGCATCCGGGGGGCTGGGTGGAGCGGAGGGAGCAATTACCATGGTTATCAGCGGCAGTGAAGAACAGGTAAAGAGAGCAATCGATTATGTTG
>CAZAIO010000134.1:0-2354 GCA_964485235.1 uncultured Dehalococcoidales bacterium | reverse complement strand
AGCAGTCCAAAGGGAGCAAGCTTCCTCAACTACGGCTTAGTAGCTGTGATGAGTGTCCGGGCAAACATTGTAAATTCCCGGTTGGCGATAAACACTGGGTACTTTAGGTAATTTATTTTCATGAAATAACACTACAGCTTTCCCGAATAATGAGAGGGATGTGATGGTTTCATCAGATAAAAAGTTCAAAATCTCCGGAGTGGACCATATCGGACTGGGTGTGAAAAACCTCGACGTAATGAGATCGTATTATTATGATCTTCTTGAATTCAATCATATATTTGCAGAATTTCCCTTGCGTGAACACAAACCGTTAGAAGTATTGTTGCGTATGCCTCATATAGTTTTCTCAGCGGTAATACTCCAACAGGAAGCAGGAGGAGTTTTAATTGAATTTGTTGAAATGGTTAATCCTGTCCCGAGGCCCATACGAAAGCATCCTGCTTTTGGGGATATAGGTGTAAACAAGATAACCATAATTGTTCCCGATGTCGATCGATTTTATGAGCGTTATCGATCGAAGCTTGATTTCCTTTCCGGTCCCCGGAGTGCTTCAATCCCGGAATGGGGAATATATAATTTTGTTTACTGTAAAGACCCTGAGGGTAACCTCATTGAATTTGCGTCGACTGAAAAAGTGCACGTTGAAAACAACTATGGCGGAGTATATTCCGTAGGAATAAGTGTTACGGATCTCGATCGTTCCCTCGATTTTTATCAGAGGGTATTGGGTTTTAAAGAAATAGTGAAACGACACGATTCTCTTTCCGGCCTTGTCGATGAAGTGTGTGGTTATAAAAATACTGAAGTCCGTTCCTGCCTGTTATCAAACGGCGATAAAGGCGGAAAAGTAGAGCTTTTTGAAGTATTGACACCGCGCGGAAGGTCGATGCCGTTTTCTGCAAACTGGGGCGATTTTGGATATTTACAGCTTTGCTTAAATGCAAAAAGCGTCGGGGAAATCGCCGGTTATTTTAAGGCAGAGGGAATAGAAATTGTTTCCCCGCCTATGAATGCGGATGACGAAGTTGCCCCGGCCTTTATGTATTTCAGGGACCCGGACGGAATTTTCCTGGAAGTGATGGACTTCAGTCCATAAATAAATATAGGGTTATTCCTGGTAGCCGGACATATTACCAATTATTCACTAAAAAATCCTGTTAATATCAATAACCGGTGAAGCATCTGTTAGGACCGGTAGATTGAACAGGACTTTGAATTTACATATTGCCCGATGCGTTATTAAGGCCGGAGAAGGACAAAAAAGTATAAATGGCAGAGTTTCAGGGTGAAACGGTTAAGGATATGGTAACGAATACCGGTAGTGTTAAAAGGTCGTCTTTGTCGCGTATGGTGCTCAGTATCAACAGGATGACTGTGCACAACGGGCCCGGAATTCGTACGGTGATTATGTTTAAAGGGTGTCACTTGCGTTGTGTCTGGTGCTCGACGCCTGAATCGCAAAGCGAAATTCCCGAGATAGCTGTCTATCCTCACAAGTGTAATGCCTGTGAGCAATGCCTGGATAGTTGCTCATACGGGGCTATAGAAATAGTAGATAAGAAAATTGTGATAGATAGAAAGCTTTGCACTAACTGCGGTAAATGTGCGGAAGTATGCTTTTATGAAGCAATTCAGTTACTGGGAAAGCCCATGAACGTCGACCAGATATTGGCTGAAGTTAAAAAAGATATGCCCTTTTTCAAGAATTCGAAAGGTGGGGTCACTCTGTCAGGGGGCGAACCTTTGTTATATCCTGATTTCAATGAGCAATTGCTAAAAGCTTTTAAGGAAAGCGACATCAATGCAGGTATCGATACCTCCGGCTATGTGCCCTGGGACTATATCGAGAAGGTGTTGCCTTATGTAGACTTTTTTCTCTGGGACTTAAAGCATATGAACCCGGAAAAACACAGGGCTTTTACAGGTGTATCTAACGATTTGATCCTTAATAATGTTCGATTGGTATCTGAGCATAAGGTCCCGATTTACATAAGAATTCCGCTTATCCCGGGATATACCATGACGGAAGAAAATATAAAGGCTACGTGCGAGTTCGCGCAAGATCTCACGTCTGTCGTTGCAGTGGATTTATTGCCGTTGCATCATCTTGGTATGGCAAGGTATATAAGCCTGGACAGGCCTTATGCGATCGCAGATATCCCGCTGATAGATAAGGAGGAACTTATTAATTTAAAAAAGCTGGTTGAATCCTATGGACTGGAATGTAATATCGTCGGTTAACCGTCTCCCTGTTATCAGACTGTACGATATATGCTCGTCTGCAAGGTTTGTTTGAAGACGAATGTGAATGAATCTTATATGAAACGTAACTTTTATGAAGCATCAGGTAA
>CAZAIO010000133.1:0-6984 GCA_964485235.1 uncultured Dehalococcoidales bacterium | reverse complement strand
TGGTTGGTCATTGCTCCTCGTCCGAACGACTCTCCCAGAGCCGCAACAGTCGAGGAATGTCATATACGTGCCTGGTGTTCTATATACACCAGACCGAGGGCACGCATGAGCTTCACTATCAGGTAACATTCTTCATTGTCCAGAGAAGCTCCGCCAAGAGATGCGATAGCTTCGGTCCTGTTGACCGTATAGCCGGAATTATCCTTTTCCGTCCAGTTCTCATCGCGTGTCTTTTTGATTCTTTTGGCAATCTCGTCGATTGCCCAGTCCCATGATTTTTCTACCCAGCTGGAAGAGCCCGGAGCACGGTACTGAACCTTGCCCAGACGGCGTGGATTATGTGCCGAAAGCTGAAATTGAGCGCCACCCTTGGCACACGCGCCACCTTGATTAATAGGATGTTCCGGATCGCCTTCGAGATTAACCAGTACACCATTCTCGGAAGCGACAAGAAATCCGCAACCCACTCCACAATAGGGACAAATGGTAGTCGTTTCACCGATCTTTTTGTGTAGAGGTATTGAGACCGGTACGTTCGATGCCAGCGCTGCTCCCGGTTTCCCCAGGCCGAAAACAGCTACACCACCTACTCCCGCACCCGACAATTTTAGAAACTCTCTCCGACTTAGTTCCATGCAGTTCCTCCTTAATAATACCTTATTGCTAAGTTTAAGTGGTGTTTTTTATAAGCCACTTAGTTTTCTGCAGTCGTGCGTTAGTGGAGGCCGATTATTAAATTGTTAAAGTTTACAGGACAGATCCTTGTGGCCTTTGCATTAGGCGAAACAAAGATAATATAAAGTATCGATATAATATAAAATGATAAATTTCCAGAATACTTTATATATATTTGATGGATTATATATGCTGGATTTTTTTCTGTCAACCTTTTAATCAGGCATGGAGATGGATTGGATGATTCGAGGTAAAAGAAAAATGACGGATTTACAGGTTTACCATGGGTCACATAAACGGACTGTCATCGTAATAACGGTATCAGGCATTTTGTAAGGCGGCTGATATCAATACTATGGCAGTTCTGCTTCAACCCCAATCGAGCCATGTTTTACAGTTGGGACACGGGTTTGTGCCTGTCGCCAGGGTAGCTCCGCAAATCGGGCAAGAAAACGATTGTGATATTTCGTACTGCTGTTGAGATGCGCCTGCGATGAGTCCTGTTCCGCAATTGCTGCAGAAACTGCGTCCGGGAGGATTAGCGGTACCGCACGAAGTACAGAAGATCTCTTTTTGCGGCTGCGATGTATTTTGTTGGGCTCCACCGGTGAGATTTGACCCGCAAGTCCCGCAGAATTTTCGCCCCGGCGGATTTTCTGTTCCGCATGAAGGGCAGATGGTATTGCCAGGTGCTTCAGCAGTCGGTTTTTGCTCTCTTTCAATCAGGCTCATGCCGCAATTGCCGCAGAACTTTTTACCTGGTGGATTAGGTGTACTGCATGAAGGACATGGTACCATTTTAACGGCGGCCTGTGCTTCCGGCTGCGACCCGGCTGCGAGACTGCCTCCGCAGTTGCCGCAGAATTTACGTTCCGGCGGGTTCTCTGTGCCGCATGCAGGACAAATAGAGAGCTGTTGTCCTTTTGCGGGCTGTTTACTGCTTGCCGGTTGTCGTACGCCGGCTGGAGGTTGTCCCTGCACAGGCGGTTGTCCCTGGATGGACGCTTGCCTGTTTGAAGCCACCTGAGTTCCCATCTGTTGTGGTCTGTTTACGGGCGGTTGTTCGTTCATTCCCATTTGCGGCGGTATGCCTGACGGTGGCTGCGTGCCCATTTGCTGTTGTCTACCAGCGGGTGGCTGGGTGTTGAGCGGTTGCCGGATTTCGGAAAAGTCCTCTTCTTTTTCAATTTCGCCGCGAGGCTTTCTCGTCAGAACGATTATGGTGAGCACAACGACAACTATCGCCGCTATTACAAGACCGATTAAAAGCCAGTCAGGGTTTTTAAAGTAATTTTTAATTTTATCGATAAAACTTGTACCATCAGAGTCGGACCCGTTATCTTGAGGCGGGCTTACTTCGACAATCAAGCTGCCGGGAGATGCAACAGTATCGGTGGAAATAATGTAAGGAGACGTTACGGAATGCAGTGTTTCCGCATACGCTGTACCGGAGATAACACCGAAAAGTAAAAGAGCAAGGACCATTACTGCTACCGGTAATACAAAATAGTACGCATTCCTGTATATTTTGCCTGAGGATAGTCTAATGGTTAAAGGGTTTTGCTTATACCGGTCGGTAAGTTGTTTCCATGCCATATTTTAACTTCTCCTGAACATTTAAATGGCGCTCATGAACTCTTAATATTTGATTATACATGAATCAAGAGTAAAGTAGAATACCTGTATATGGCATATCAACATATCATTTAACGTAACAACATATAGTGCAAGGATGGCCCGGCGAAGAATGAGGTACTTTGGGTATCCCGGATTGAGTAAAAAGACCATGTGAAAAAATACTTGTAACAGTTACAACATCAGCGTATTTTGAGTATAATATTGGCATGCTGACCATTATGGGCTTTCTCCTTATATTGATCGGATTTGTTATAGTACTGTCCGCTGCAAGGATGATAGAGCGTGAAGTAAAGAAAGGGAAAAAAACGGATAGTTTGCTCTGGGTACTGTTCAGCGGCATAGCGTTGTTTTCCGCTGTATCTATAGGTGCGGGCATATTTTTTATAGTGTTGGGTACCGGATAAATTTATGGTACCATTAGTGTTCACCGGATATAAATGATGTGCTTATCGAGGTCTGTCTGTACGTCAATATAAACAGGCGCAGCTGCCCTGTTTATCCGGGTAAGAAGAGAAAAGAGACTGTAACTGATGAAACTTATTATTAGCTGTATTATAGGTATTGTGGGTAAACTACTGATTGTTATCGGCATATTATTTTTCCTCTTGGCGTTATTCCTCGGCGTTGTAGCGCCTCCCTGGTTCCACTTGCTTGGAGAGGCTTCATTTCTTATGAGAATTATTGTCACTGTTATTGCCGGCGGTCTTGTGGCATTTATCGTGGTTTTCTGCGGACTGCAAATAGCCCATTTTGCCGACAGGTTTATCGAAAAACATTAAATCTGTTTAGAATTAAACAGGTGTTTGCCATGGGAATGGCAGTGTTGTGTTTACACTTTCTACATACATAGTAAAGAGAGGATTTTACTGTTCATGAGATTGGTACAATTATTCACCTCGTATTTTGACGGATTCAGTATGATAGGTCTGTGTATCGCCCTTGTTTTCGGTGCTGTATGGACTGCATGTTTTCGTCCCCCGCTGATAAGGAAGTTCTGGTTATGGGCTGTTTTTCCTTTCGGCGCTGCGACAACTTTTATTGCGATCGTATTTCTCCAGAGGCCACTTCTTGCGTGGTTGGAACATTTAGGGGGACAGGCGGCGGCTCATGGAGAGCACCATGGTTTCGTACTGATGAGCGTGCTTCCTGCCTTGATTGTGGCTGCACTCGTCCAGGAAGGCGGTAAGATGGTCCCGGCGGTCACTTACTGGCTCGCTGAAAAAAGGAAGTTCAATCCTTTGTTTGCTCTTCAACTCGGTGCAGTCGCCGGTGCCGGTTTCGGTATTCTTGAAGCAACGTGGACATTTAATGCTTTATTTGCATCGGAATGGACGTTTGAAACGGTCCAGATAAACGGTCCGGCGGAACTTTTCATTTTCTGGGAAAGCATGTTTATTGTGGCAATGCATGTCACCACCGGCGCTATGACCGCATACGGTCTGGCAAAAGGATGGGGATGGTTATATTATCTGTTCGCAGCCCTTATGCATATCGGGCTGTATTTAATCATTGCTCTTATCCATGGAGAGGTGATTCCGCATATATACGGAGACCTCATCTTAACTGTATATGTGGAAGTAATCATGGTCGTATTGATCATAGTTGGTGAGAAGATAGCGAAGCGGGACGAACATGGACCGGCAACAGAAGAGGCAGAGGAATAATATCCGGTCCAAAACCGTCGACATAAGGGTGTTTTCCGGAGAAGAACGTATGCGGAGTGCACAAAGCTAGCAATGAATAGACTTACGATGCCGGTTGACCGGTGGATGAAAGCCGGCGATATGCGCCTTCATTATCTCGACTGGGAAAATGCAGATACTGCTACGATGGTGCTGGTGCATGGTATGTGCGTCACCTCGCATGGTTGGGACTTTTTCGCAGACAGTATGAAAAAGGATTTTCATATACTTGCGCCGGACCTGAGAGGACACGGAGACAGCAGCTGGAGCGAAGAGTATCATCTCGCGGACTATGTGGCCGACCTTAAATTTTTTATCGATAGCCTCGGGCTGGAGCATTTTGTGCTTATCGGTCATTCCCTCGGCGGCATAATTTCGAGTATATATACAGCAACCAACCCCGGAAAAGTGGATAAACTGGTGATCGTGGATATAGGGCCGGAAGTGAGCATGGAAGGCCTGGAACGGCGAAATAGAGAATGGACAGTAGAGGCGGTCTTTTTTAATTCGGTTGAGGATGTAGAACGACATTTAAAGAGAGTCCATCCTTATCATTCGGAAAAATATATACAACACCTGTTACGTCACGATTTAAAACAGGATGAAAAAGGCAGGATTGTGTTTAAATACGACCATAAGGTCTGTGAAACGGAAATGCATTCGCCCGAATGGCTCTGGGACTATATTAAAATGATAGTATGTCCTGCTCTGGTTGTGCATGGTGCGGAGAGCGACTTGCTTAACGGAGATGCCGCCCGCCGCTTAGCGGACACGCTGGCTTTTGGCTCCGAAGTCGATATCCAACGGGCGGGTCATACGGTACATGGTGATAATCCTGAAGCGTTCGAGGCCGCTGTCCGCAAGTTCCTCAATATCGATAAAAAGAACGGTACCGGTTGAATTTCTTATTATCATATATCTTCAATGGCGACGGTTTATCGGCCGGAATGCAATTCAATAGAGGGGATCACGGCTATTTTATAAAACGAGAGGGGGAATGGAAAGTGGAACCGAATTGTGGAGAATGTCCGATGCGAAAACGCGCCGAGGAGAAGCCTAATGCTCTTATGAGCAAAATATGGCGCTGGCATACGACATGGTGCCCCGGGTGGAAGATTTATCAGAAAAGCCTGCAAGAAAAAAAGGTCTCATAACGCGAATTGTAACTTAAAAGACATACAACCGGCCTATCCCGGATGAAAGGTGTTCATTCTTTATTGAATTTAAAGCTATGAAAGAGGAGCAGGTGGAGTTGCCAGGACCGTATTCACTTGTTTTACGGAAAACGGCACATTCATTGCCTCTTTGCCATCGACATAGAGTATGACCTCGTAATCACCGATAGGCCAGCCGCTTTCGGAACTGCTCAGTGAGAAATCAATATACCGTGTGCCTTCAGAGAAAACGATAGTGCTATCTATCAAATTGCCGTTGAGGTCCTCCCGTTCACCCTGAACATATATCCACTCGGCTTTAACCTCGGTATCGTCCGGTGCGTTGGAGAGTTTTACCGAGCAATGGATCACCGGAGTATCGGGTTTAAACACATCGGTGGCATTCACAGGACGCATATCGGCATCCACTCCGGTCGCCATTGTAGCTTCACTGAGTTTTGCCGTGGAAAAGAGAATTTTAGTGTCGCCGTCCTTGAAACTGACACTGTCTATCATGGAATCGAAGGTCGCTTCGTTCTCATCGAATGCCTCATCGGCACAGGTAAAAATAAGCACCCATGCCGTATCTTCCCGGATGAAGGTCGCCTGCATCTGTGTCATTGAATCAACCGTAGGGATTTTATAGATCCACCTTATTGCAGGGTAACCTGCTACCCGGATATTTTTCTTTGATAGTGTGTGTGGCTCATCATCGAAACTCTGTTTCGCAAGGTCAAAATAGTCGTCTATGTCCATGCTTTCCGATAGTTCTTCCGTGGCAATAAGCATGTTTGTGGTTACGCCGTATTCTTCCGTTGTCGTCCAGAACCCGGCTATGATGCCTTCGTCGTCTTCGTATACGCTGGGCGGCATTTCTTCCCAGTCCATTGGATAGGTGAAATAGAACTGATGCTCATCATCAAAGTAAGTCTGCATGGATGAGGATGTACGGTCTGTATCCGGTCCGGACGGGGAGGATATCGCATTAACAACCATGAATGCACCGATCGCTACCACGACGATGGCAACGCCCACGACAAACCATTTGATCCATGAGTTCTTTTTAACGGGTGCAGTCTGCGATGCCGGGCTTTGCTGTGTGGCAGGTGATTGTTGTAATGGGGTTGCCGCTGCGGCCGGAGCTTCCGTCGCAGGACTGGTGAGCCGAACGGTTAGTGAAGCGTTTCCCATGTTGATTACATCGCCGGGTTTAAGCCTGTGCTGCAATTCAGGCTCGATAGCTGCACCGTTTATCGATGTACCGTTACTGCTGCCAAGATCGGTAATATATAATTCTTCATTTTTAAGTTCGATCCGCGCATGATGCCTCGATATCTGGCTATCTTCGATAACAATCTGATTATCTTCACTACGCCCGATGCCCATAACAATCTGATCGAGAGGGTATTCGGTGGTATTCTGTAGCAGGCTTACTTCAAGGTTATACAAATTGCTGATAAGACCACTCCGGTATTATTTTTGGAAATTAATAGATTATAAAGTGAAATGAGAGCGATGGCAAGTCCGTTGAATTCGTTTTCTTACGGAAAAGGCAGGTAATAGTACATTATGCCGGTCATGTTTAATGTCCTTCCGGATGAATGATGGGCCTGTATATGCTCAAACGCCGATTATAGTGGTACGGCGGACAGGTGCATTGATGGTCCTCACCGTTTTTGCACTCGGGATGACTGGTTTTTTCACAATATAAATTACCGGTAGACGGACTGCTACACGTCTATGCGTGAAAACAGGGACAAACAACAATGAGAAGAGCGGCCTGTCTTTATAGCAGGCTATTCTCTCCTCATTAATTAACATCCTGTATTAATATA
>CAZAIO010000132.1:4539-7127 GCA_964485235.1 uncultured Dehalococcoidales bacterium | reverse complement strand
CAAGCCGCGATTATATCCGATTGATTCCATCTCGGGATAGGCGATGGTTCCCATAGTAGCTGCTCCGGCTACGCTGGAGCCGGTACAGGCAGCAAATCCGGTGCATGCTAACACCGTTGCCTGAGCCAGTCCACCGCGAAACCTGCCTATCCACTTATGAGCTGTTTCATAAAGCTCTGCGCTTATTCCGGAGGTGAAAGCAATAAGACCCATGAGAATAAATAAAGCCAGAGTAATAAACGGTTCCAGACTTGCCCATGCTAGAGGACCGCTGCCCAGAATTGATAACCCCGCATTAAGACTCCGCGCTAACCAGAGACCTATGCATCCAACGATTGCAAAAGAAAAGGCAATAGGCATCCCAAGTAACATTAGAATAAAGAATGCGCTGAAAGCTATAATACTGCTTAAAAGAGGCGACATTTTAATCCGTTTCTTTTATTTTTATTTTTTGAAAAAGCTGAATAATCTCTATAATAAATTCGAGGCAGAGAACAAAAGCCCCTAAAGAAACCATTAGCTGGAACGGGGCTAATGGTACCAGGATGATAGGTACGAGACGATTAGTTTCCAATAGCTTAATGGCTACTTTTATACTTTGCCATACGATGAGGCTGAAAAGGACTAGCGAAAGAAATGTGGTGACTATATTGATTATTACCTGTGTCCGCTGAGGAAAATGATTAAGAACAAGCTCAACTTTTACATGTGCACCTTTAGACTGTGTGTGAGCCCAACCCAACAGGACTATTCCGGCTACAAGCATTGAACTGATTTCTTTCGTTCCGGTAATTGGACTGTTAAAGGTGTATCTTCCAATTACATCACCCGCACCAAGGATTAAAAGAATAAAAAGCATCACCAGTGTTATGCTGGTTAATACGTTGCCCGTCTTTTTTATACCGGTATCAAGTAACCTGACTATTTTATCGGACAAACGACGGTTCCTCCTGATTCTGTAGTATAACTATTGCACATAAACTATTGTTTGAACAGGCTTTAAACCACCTGGATTGGATTGAATAATAGCAAAGAAACTTACCCGTCATACCCTCCTTCTGCGGAGGGTATGACGGTTTCATTCCACCATTATCTTATATTTAGTTCTTAATAATTTACATTCCGGGTGGTGTGTAACCAATGAACGGTTTCTTAACACCCTGCGATTTGAGAGAAGAGTATAACTCGGCAAGTATCTCCTTTGCGGGCTGTCCTTGTGCCTCCATATCTGAAATCCACTTTGTCCATATAGGAGCAAGCATAGTGTCCATCTTCATCATATCTGCGTCGGATAATGTAGATTCCTTTCCTCCATTATCCAAGAAAATTTTTTCACCTGCTAATCTATCATCTTCGAAAGTCTGACCTACTATCGTTGAATATTTGTCACTGGCTGCCATATCATCGATGATTGCCCTTATATCATCGGGCAACTTATTATAGCTATCTTTATTCATAGCCACTGCTATACCGGATGACATAATATTGATGTTTGTAGTGTATTTAGCAACTTCATAAAATTTGTAAGGGCCAAACAAAGCGAAACCGGTTATACCCCCATCAACTGTACCTTTCTGAAGTCCGCCGTAGAGTTCGGCTGAAGCCATGCTTACAGGAACCGCTCCCAGCTTTTCTAAAACATCTTTTACTGTACCACCGGAAATTTTAATCTTTTTTCCTTTGAAACCTTCGATAGTGGTAACCGGTTCTTTGCTCCACATGACTATGTTGACGCTCATACCCCAGACATAAAGATTTTTAACCTCGGAATATTCTTTATCTAAAAAACCTTTCTGTCTTAGATCATTAAACGCCTTTGTAATTATTACAGAGGATGGTTCCTGACTGTATATCGGGAGGGTTAGTACCAAAGATACAGGGAAACGCCCCGGAGTTGCCACGGGGAGTATAACGGCTATGTCACACGCACCCTCGGTTAATCGATCATAGAGATCGGGAGGTCCGCCGACAGCACCACCCCAGGAATACTCCACCTTGACTCTCCCGCCGCTCTTTTCTTCCAGGTCTTTGCCAAATGCTTCACATGCCACATTGGCGGAATCACCCGGTGGTGTGAAGCTGGCAAAAAGAAGTGTAGTGGTCTTTGTTGAGTCTGCCGGTTTTGAGGGTTCTGTTGGTTTTACAGGTTCTGTTGCCGGTTTGGTACATCCGGTCACGAGCGGAAGTACCAGTACAAGTAACAGACAAATGGCCATACAAAATGTTACGAATCTTCTGTCTTTCATGGGATTTCCTCCTTACAACAGATTAATGCGTTAATTTGTAACAACGTTCGGGCGATTCGCAAAAAAAAGCAAATTGATATGATATAATACTACTATTGGTCAATACTATCTTCTGGTTGCGATGATTCTATATTATAAAAAAAACAATGTCAATAATCATTTTAAAAATTAATCACAGAATAAAGATTTTTTAATAAAATATTCATCGTTTTTAACGGGAGCTTATGTTATATAATAAAACGCGATATCATCGTTGTTGAATGCAATTTTAGCGAGAGGCATTACACCGGTTACATATGAGATATCATGCAAATGACAATATTATAGATATGCAGAACCATG
>CAZAIO010000132.1:0-4439 GCA_964485235.1 uncultured Dehalococcoidales bacterium | reverse complement strand
CGGTTACATATGAGATATCATGCAAATGACAATATTATAGATATGCAGAACCATGAAATCCTGTCAAAAACCGCTATTCATGTTTTAGGCATTGTATGGAATGGTCCAATCAATCCTTATGCTGTTGCAAAATTGATTAATTATAAACGGAAGATTATAAGGCGTCCCGTACATATACAAACGATATATAGTATTGTAAAGGCCCTTCATAGAAAGAGGCTTATAGTTGTAAAGCGGTCAAAAAACGGCAGAATGCCCGATAGAAACGTGTATTCGATCACAGACAAAGGCAAAGAACTGCTGAAATACAATTTGATTTCATTGCTCAGTAAACCTGCGGAACCGCTTTCAGAGTTCAGCCTGGGACTATTTGCTGTCGGAAATATGGATAAAGAGTTAGTATTAGCTGCATTGAAAGAATATCGTAACGAAATAAGCCTGGATATTGATATCCGTAAAAAACTTTATGCTGAAGAAAAAGAACGTGGTGTAACTTACTACCATTCAATTGCTATAGAACATACGATGGAAATATTAAAACTCAATCGAAATACAGTCAATAAACTCATAGAGAAGCTTAAAGCTGATTCAGAATGGAACCCGGCGCCTGTTCCATTCTGGAGAAATGAGGTTATTTAAACTTCCTCTCCCGTCAGGTTTATAATCTCAATCCTGTGTGAGCGAAACGTCAAATTACCTTTTTAACCTCCATAGTATTCCTTGCTATATTCCCAAAGCTTCGCCGACAATACTTATATAAGCGTTCAATTGTTTCGGGTATTTCAATACCGGAAGATTACCCACTGTTTATTATTATATGCGGTCAACCTTTATTTTCCATATTATGGTAATGGCATGCTCGGGTTCAACGGAATAGTACGATGAATTGAGACAAAGGTTACATACATACCACCCGATATTCTTGTATTGTGGACTGGCATTTTAGGTTCGGGAGGGATCGATGAAAAAATATTATGGTGGTGTCATTGTATTGATTGTTATGTTGGCTTCTCTTGTTCTGCCTGTATACGGATGTGCAGGGGGAAGGATAGATACCGCGAAAGATCTGGGTTCTGTGCAAGTACGTGAGTATGAGGGTGAAAAACTATCGTCTGTCGATGATTTCAGGGAAAACTCGATAAAAGGGCCTCAGAATATTGATATTGCGACATACCGTCTCTCTATCGACGGTCTGGTGGAAAAACCGGCTGAATATACCTATGATGAGGTCATCGATAAATATCAAAGCTATAAAAAAGTGGTAACGCTTGACTGTGTAGAAGGATGGAGCGTAACCATCCTCTGGGAGGGGGTCCTTGTCCGCGACCTCATTCAGGAGGCCGGTGTACTTCCTGAAGCAAAGGTCATTATTTTTCATGCACATGATGGTTATACAACGTCGTTACCTGTTGACTACGTGCTGGACAACGATATACTTATGGCATATAAGATGAACGATATTACTATTCCAACAGAAAGAGGATTTCCATTTCAGCTTGTTGCGGAAAGCAAGTGGGGCTACAAGTGGATCAAGTGGATAGACGGCATTGAGCTGTCCGATGACGAGAACTATAGAGGATTTTGGGAACAGAGAGGTTACTCTAACAGCGCTGATCTCGACGAGAGCTTTTACGGACAATGAATAAGGTAATGAACAACCGCCTGGTCATAAAAATAGTGCACTGGTCCCTGGCGGTTGTCGCTATACTATTTCTGATCAGCGGATTCGGGATAAGCGAATTCCGTGTTGTCGAGACGGTTACTTTTGGGCTTCTCACCAAGAACCTGGCTTTTAGAATGCACGAGGTACTCTGGATTCCGTTCGTTGTTTTGCTGATTTTACATATATATCAGAGTATAAGGTGGAAAAAGAATAAGTTCAAAAAATAACATATTGCGGGAGGTGACTCATGGAAACATTCCGTGGAAAAGCACATCTGCCGGGAGCCGATCGGGAATGGAATCTGGAAATGGAGATGGACTGGGACCTCAAGGAAGTAATAGTCCATATCAAGGATGCACCGGGGAGCATCAAGAGCTGGCCCGGGCTGGTGGTACAGACATTCGGTACGTATGAACTTGCATTCAAAACCAAGGGCATCCCTTCGCTTCTCACGCACTGGTGGCATTTCGTTCGTGCTGGCGATGACCTGTGGGGAATTGTCGTCGGTCTCCCCGACCCGGAAGGCAAATGGTCGACCTGCGCAGTGGCGCTGAAAAAGATCGACTGATCAACGGCTGCCGCATTGGGTTGAAAGCTGAATATAAGCTATAATGATTGCCCGGCATATTACGTTATATTTGTCCTGTTCTACAGGCCGGGATACCGGATAATCATACGGAGGAGCTATGTCCAATCATCTGGCGAATGAATCAAGTCCTTACCTTTTACAGCACGCAGAAAATCCTGTGGAATGGTATCCATGGGGAGAAGAAGCGTTCAACCGTGCACGAAAAGAAAATAAACCTGTCCTGTTGAGTATCGGCTACTCGGCATGTCACTGGTGTCACGTAATGGCGCATGAAAGTTTTGAAAACGAAGCGATAGCCAGGTTAATGAATGAACATTTCATTAATATCAAAGTGGACAGGGAAGAACGTCCTGATATTGATAGCGTATATATGGATGCAGTCCAGGCTATGACGGGTGGAGGCGGCTGGCCTCTAACCGTTTTTTTAACACCGGAACGCAATCCATATTACGGAGGCACATATTTTCCGCCTGAAGACAGGCAGGGGATGCCCGGATTTTCAAAGGTACTCCTGGCAATGGCGAATGCGTATCATAATCGTACCGATGATGTGGAAAGAACGGCGGACAGGATCGCACAAACACTATCGCGTAAGGCACAGTCTATAAGTTTCTCCGGTGTTTTAACGGCACGCACTATGGAGATCGGATTCATAATACTCGAGCGCAGTTTCGATTATAGTCATGGTGGTTTTGGCAAGGCTCCAAAGTTTCCCCAGCCGGGTCTTATTGAGTTCCTTTTAAGGCATTCGCTGCGGAGTAAAGATCCAAAAGTGCTGCGTATAGCAAAATTCACACTTGAAAAGATGGCAAAAGGCGGTATCTATGATCAGATTGGAGGGGGGTTTCACCGATATTCGACAGATGAGCGCTGGTTGGTGCCGCATTTTGAGAAAATGCTGTACGATAATGCGCTGCTCAGCCGGCTTTACCTGCATGCCTACCGGTTAGACGGGAATCCCCTCTTTCTTTCCATTGCAGAGGGCACTCTCGATTATGTCTTGCGCGAGATGACCGGAAAGAACGGCGGTTTTTACAGCGCGCAAGATGCAGACAGTGAGGGAGTGGAAGGAAAATATTATGTGTGGTCGGCGCAGGAATTCGCCGATGTCCTCGGTAAAGAGATGAGCGGCAGGGCAGGTGCTTATTTCGGCGTTACTGATGAAGGGAACTTCCTTGGGAAAAATATTCTCTACATTGCCGATGATACTACAGCGGATATAGAGCTCATTAAAAAAGCAGGGGAGCGACTATTGAAGGAGCGCCGGAAAAGAGTAATGCCCGCGCGTGACGAAAAAGTGCTTGCTTCATGGAACGGGCTTATGCTGGCGAGTATGGCCGAAGCAGCTTTTGTTCTCGGTAGAGAAGACTACCTGGCTGCGGCATTGAAAAACGGTACGTTTATAGCGGATGCTATGGTGAAAGACGGATATCTTTACCATGTATACAAAGACGATATAACAAAGCTGGATGGATATTTACAGGACTATGCATTTGTGATCGATGGTATGCTCAATCTGCACCGTGCTACATTCGGCGGAAAATGGCTTACGCTTGCTGTTAATCTGGCGGAACGCATGATCGAGCAATTCTGGGATGAGAATAAAAAGATATTTTACGATACCGGAAAAAGGCATGAAGACTTGATGTTGCGTCCTGCAAGTATTGTGGATAATATCATGCCTGCCGGGGCATCATCTGCGACGCAGGTGTTACTTGAACTGGCGGCGTTGACCGGAAAACCGGCATGGAATGATATTGCGGAAAAGTCATTGAAGTCGATCGGTCCGATGATGGCGCAACATCCTTTAAATTTCAGTTTCTGGCTTTGTACCCTGGACTTCTTTATGGAAGGTCCTCAGGAAGTTGCTATGATCGGACCCCGAAATGACAGAGCCACACTGGACTTGATTCAAACCCTCAATAGTAAATGGTATCCCCGTATGGTGGTCGCCGCACGCGACCCTGACGATACCTCACCGGCTGAAAAAATTGCGCTGCTCGAAAACAGGGACATGCTCGGTGGCAGACCGACAGTATATGTATGCAAAAAACATGTGTGTAAATCACCTGTTACCGATCCGTCTGCGCTTGAAACACAACTGCGTGAAAAATAAACGGCGGGCTATAATTTTCTATCGAGGCTGTTAATTACAAGGCCGGTCGGCACTTTGGGATAAAAATAAGT
>CAZAIO010000131.1:0-7162 GCA_964485235.1 uncultured Dehalococcoidales bacterium | reverse complement strand
AGACCGGCGGCATCCTGATCACGCCGCTGCCCGGCGCCACGCCGCTCAAACCGGGCTCAGCCACGTTCCCCTTCCCCGGCATCGAACCTGCTGTCCTCAGAGAAGACGGCACCCCCGCAGATGTAAATGAAGGCGGCTACCTGGTCATCAAGCAGCCCTGGCCCGGACTGATGCGTACAGTGTACGGAGATGCGGAACGCTTCAAGAACACATATTTTCTTCGCTTCCCCGGCTGTTACAACACCGGAGACGGGGCCAGAGTGGACGAAGACGGCTACTTCTGGCTGATGGGACGTATCGATGACGTGATCAATGTATCCGGTCACCGCATCGGCACCGCCGAGGTGGAAAGCGCGCTCGTCGCTCATGAGAAAGTGGCAGAAGCCGCGGTTGTCGGCATGCCCCATGAACTGAAAGGACAGGGCATCTATGCATTTGTCACGTTAAACTCCGAAGTGACTCCTTCTGAAGAGCTGAAGAAAGAACTGGTCTATCATGTTCGCAAGGAGATCGGCCCTATCGCCACTCCAGACGTGATCCAGTTCTCCGACGCACTGCCCAAGACCAGGAGCGGCAAGATCATGCGCAGGATCCTCACCAGGATCGCCGCGGGCGATATTTCAAACCTGGGCGATACCAGCACACTGGCAGACCCGTCTGTCGTCGATGCACTGATAAAAAAGACCGGGTAATACTTCCCGGCAAGGCAGGCGTTACATGTCGTTATAATAAAAAAGCCCGGCCTCTATCAGGCCGGGCTTTATTTCGATCCATTGCCGCCTATTTTGTTGAACTGATACCCTGCGAACTGGGCATTTCAAGCCCTTCGGTCAGTGCTGAGCCGGGAGGTACAATAGGATAGACGTTTTCCTCCGGTTCAACGATGAAATCAAGCAGAAAAGCTCCGTCATGTTCCATTGCCTTCGCGATGGCGGCAGGCACTTCCTTCTTGTCCGTGACCTTAAGCCCGGGGATGCCGTACGCCTCGGCAATCTTTACAAAGTCCGGCCCGGTGAGCGTTGTTCCCACATAACGATGACCATGGAACAACTCCTGCCACTGTCGTACCATTCCCAGGTACCCGTTATTTAAAATGGCGATCTTTATATTAAGGCGTTCCTGTGTAATAGTCCCCAGTTCCTGTATCGTCATCTGAAAACCGCCGTCTCCGGCAATACACCATACCGTATCATTGGGACTGCCTATCTTGGCACCGATAGCCCCGGGAAGTTCAAATCCCATTGTCCCCAACCCGCCGGACGAGACAAGGCTGTTCGGTTTATCGAAGTAATAGTACTGCGCCGCCCACATCTGGTTCTGTCCTACTCCGGTAGCCAGTATGGCATCCCCATGAGTGGCTTCATATATCTGCCGGATTATATATTGCGGAATGAGACTCTCCGTATCACGCACTTCGAGCACAGGCCTCTCCTGTCGCCACGTATCGAGCTGGTTTATCCACTCCATGTGACCGGGCGTACTGATCTGCTTATTCAGGTCGGTGAGCACTGACTTTACATCACCCACAATAGGTACGTTGACACGTACGTTTTTGCCGATTTCCGCAGGATCGATATCGATATGAATGATATGCGCTTTAGGTGCAAACGAGCTCACTATCCCGGTAGCCCGGTCGTCGAACCGCATGCCGATTGCGATAATGATATCGGCATTATCCACTGCCCAGTTGGCATAGGTCATACCGTGCATTCCCATCCAGCCGAAGTTCAATACATGTGTCTCCGGAAAACTGCCTATGCCCAGCAGGGTGGTAACCACCGGTATCTGTCCCTTCTCGGCGAGTTCCTTTATCTCGTTAAAAGCCTTCGATATAAGAATTCCTCTTCCGCCGATAATCAACGGCTTTTCCGCCTTATTAATAAGCTCGGCGGCTTTCTTTATCTGTGCCGGATGACCGGTCAACTTGGGCTTATAGCCCGGCAGGTTTATCTTTGACTGTACCAGGTCAGCCTTCGCCTGAAAGACATCTTTAGGAATATCGATCAATACAGGCCCCGGCCTTCCCGTCCTCGCCAGATAAAATGCCTCCTTCACCGTACCCGCCAGGTCTTTCACATCCAGCACGAGATAGTTATGCTTGGTAATGGGCAGTGTGATACCTGTAATATCTATTTCCTGAAACGCATCCTTTCCGACGAACGGTGTGGCGACCTGACCGGTAATAGCAACCATGGGCACCGAGTCCATGTACGCATTCGCTATCCCTGTCACAAGGTTGGTAGCTCCGGGGCCGGACGTTGCAAGGCATACGCCTACTTTCCCGCTTACCCGCGCATAAGCATCCGCCGCATGAGCGGCACATTGTTCATGGCGTACCAGAATATGCATAAGCTGCGGATATTCCGGAAATGTGTCGTACAATGGAAGCAAAACACCGCCGGGAAAACCGAAAATAACGTCTACTCCCTCCTGTATCAGACTCTCACATAAAATCTCAGCGCCCGTTTTCTTCATTTATGTCCCCTGTTTATAACAATATAATTCTTTACTATACCGTATCTATTATTTGCAAAACAGATAATCAGTTACCATAATATATACGATTCCGTTACATATAAACGTATCAAGTAAACTAGCACAGCGCATATTTCTTGTCAAATCAGTTTATTCAATCGAATTTATTTTCTGCACGCGCGTTAAATGCCTGCCTCCTTCAAAAGGCGTGGTGAGAAAAACATTGACGATATCCCTCGCCATGTCCACATCTGTTTTCTCAGCGCCCAAACAGAGGATATTGGCATCGTTGTGCTGTCGCGCACGCTCCGCATGGAAGGCATCACAGCAGAGTGCCGCCCTGACTTTTTTTACCTTGTTCGCCGCTATGCTCATCCCGATACCGGTACCGCAGATAAGTATCCCGAAATCGCAGGTTCCGTCGCCAACCATTTTTCCCACTGCCTGTGCGATATCCGGATAGTCGACCGAATCGGTTGAATAGCACCCGCAATCATGACATTCCACACCCTGTTCTCCACAAAAACCGATGATTGCGTTTTTTAAATCGAAACCGCGATGGTCACTGCCGATTGCTATACGCATGGTCATCCTCTCTTTAAAAATAATTCAATATCTTCACGTGAAACAGCGCCGGTCCGGAGAATTTCAAATTCCGGCCCGGTCACATCGATAATTGTCGATTCCACGCCGCCAGGACATCTGCCGCCGTCGATAACGATATCGACAGCATCGCCGAGCTGCTCGATTACTTCCTGCGCGGTCAGCGCGGATGGACGGTTGCTCAGGTTCGCGCTGGTGCCCGCCACCGGAACTCCCGCTTTTTTCATAAGCATGAGCGGCACTGCATGGTCCGGAACGCGCACTGCTATCTTCTCGCTCTTCGCCGTCACATAGCCGGGGAAGCGGTCAGACCGGTAAAACACCAGCGTCAATCCGCCGGGCCAGTAATGCTCCATCAGAGGAAGCGCCTTTTCAGTCACCTTCGATACCACGGAATAAACAGATTCCCTGTCCGGCAACAGTACCGGCAGCGGCAGCGTTCTATCACGATTTTTGACCCGGTAGATACGATCGATTGCATCCCTGTTGAACGGGTCCGCTCCCAGCCCGTATACCGTATCCGTGGGAAAGGCTACAATACCGCCCGCTTTTATGACCGCTGCTGCTTTTTCAATCTGCGCTGCCAGTTGCGGTGAAAAGGAACCCTCATCCACCATACCGTTCTCCCATTGTTTCATGTAAAAAAGTTTCGATCGCAGGGCCGACTTTGGGATAGTTCCACATATAGTCATGTCCCGGCATTACCAGTGCATATTTCGTATTGCAAAAACCAATGGCGACCAGCAGTTTTCCTACTATCCAATCGACAGCGGTGAAGGACGGGGCATACATTATAAATAATACTTTCCAGGTATTCCTTTTAAAGACAGAAAATATATTGCGTCCTATCATGGCATCGCCCTGAATCCCGTTGTCGCAGATGGCAAGAGAGCGTCCGGGGACAGGGACCTTACTGCCGAGCGGGCTACCAATCTGGATATTAAACACATCGGGGTTGTCCTTCAATATCTTCGCCGCGCCGTTGACATAGAGTGCGCCGGAGCTTTTTCCCACGATAAATATCTTCATGTCGTCCATATGGCGGGTGAGAAAATCAACCTTGGCGGCAAGCTGTTTTGACTTTACGGGATAGAGCAAAAGAAGTTGAATTCCTTCATAAAGATAATCGCCCGCCGTCTTGCTTGTACGGGGATAGTCCGCTACATAGCAGGTATAGCCTGTCGATTCCAGCGTCGACACTATACCGGCTACCAGGCTCCGCCCTTCCGGGTTCACCGCGAGCGGGCGGCTGCCCCATCCTCCTTCACAGAAATACACAACTGCATCACAATCCGCAGCATTATTATAAATATCGAGCACTTCGTTAACGAACCGTTCTTTTGCAACATCGCTGAACAGCACATTCTCATTGGCAAGCTGTATAAGTTCCTGCTCGATTCCTGCTGCAGACGGACCTTTCGGCGACGCTGACTGCACCTGCTTCCCCATATCTCCCGTCAGACCTGTCAAAAAAGCGACAAGGAACACAACGGTCACCATTTTTATAAAAAAATTATGCCTGATAAACATCATTTGAAAATATAAGGCCCGAGCTTCTCCGGTCGGTAAAAAAGCGTCTTCTCTATCTGCAAGAATTATATAATGTTAACTGTATAAATCCAACCATAGAGGTATAAAACCATGTAGTCCGGGAGCATATTGCTATGATATACTTTATAGCAATATGAACAAGAAGAAAGTATCCAGCCGCCGCGTAGCAACCAGTGACGATATCGAGGTCTCGACGTATCTTGAAATAGCTAAAGAGCTCCAGGGTGAGCAGCCGACGATAGAATCCGAGACCGTGGAACCCGTCAAGCGCGAGACAATCGCGATTATAGATTTCGGGTCTCAATACAGCCGCCTTATCGCCCGCAGGGTGAGGGAATGTAACGTATACTGCGAGCTTATATCCCACGATACCCCGTGGGAGAAAATAGCGGCGCTCGAACCTAAAGGTTTCATCCTGTCCGGCGGGCCGAACAGCGTCTATGAAAAAAACGCTCCTCTGGCGCCGATTGAAATGTACGATACGCACTTGCCCGTCCTTGGCATCTGTTATGGTATGCAGGTGCTCACCCATCAGCTGGGAGGACAGGTCACTCCGGGAGTAAAAAGAGAATACGGACATGCAGTCCTTTATGTAAGCGATGAAAAATCGCCGCTCTTCGCCGGTCTGCCGTCCTCGCTCTCCGTATGGATGAGCCACGGCGACCAGATCATGCGGTTGCCACCCCAATTCAAATCGCTTGCCTATACTGAAAATTCGCCTACCGCGGTAATCGGCGATAACAAAGAGCTTTTCGGGCTCCAGTTCCATCCGGAAGTCGTTCATACACCGGAAGGAAAGACCATACTGAAGAACTTCCTGTACAGAATATGCGGCTGTCACGGAAACTGGACGCCGAAAAATTTCATCGCTGAAAGTATTCAGATGATACAGGAACGCACACAGGGCGGACGCGTTATTTGCGCTCTCTCCGGAGGCGTTGACTCGGCTGTGGCGGCGTCCCTCGTTCACAAAGCTATCGGCAATCAACTCACGTGCATATTCGTCAATAACGGGCTGCTCCGCAGCGAAGAGGCGGAACGCGCTCTGAATACATTCCAGAACAACTTGAAAATGAACGTTGTCTACGTGGATGCCACCGACAGGTTCCTCGACCGTCTCAAAGGGGTGATAGACCCCGAGGAGAAGCGTCACCGCATAGGCGAGGAGTTCATTAAAGTATTTGAAGATGAAGCGGCAAAACTGGGCAAGGTCGATTTCCTCGTCCAGGGTACGCTTTACCCCGATGTAATAGAAAGCACCTCGCCGGAGAGCAAAGCTGCGTCACGGATAAAGACCCATCACAACGTGGGCGGTATACCGGCAAATATGTTACTTACTCTCATCGAGCCTTTGCGTTACCTCTTTAAAGACGAGGTACGCCAGGTGGGACTTTCCCTCGGGCTGCCTGATTATATGATCTGGCGGCAGCCGTTTCCCGGACCGGGACTATCCATCCGTATCATCGGAGAGGTGACCCGGGAGCGTCTGGAAATACTCAGGGCTGCGGACTGGATCGTGATGAACGAGATTAAAAAAGCCAAGCTGTACCGGGAGCTATGGCAGACCTTTGCCATTCTCACGGACGTGAAAAGCGTCGGCGTGATGGGGGACTTTCGCACATATAATTACCTCGTCGCGGTACGCGCCGTAACGAGCCAGGACGCCATGACCGCCGACTGGGCGCGCCTTCCCTACGACTTGCTCGCACGCATTTCCAACCGGATCGTCAATGAAGTCCCCGGCGTCAACCGTGTTGTGTATGACATCACAAGCAAACCGCCTTCCACGATAGAATGGGAATAAGCATTGCCTTTCAGCGCCGTTAATTAGTATGGACTATCTCTATATCGTGCGGGACAAACGGTAAAGAGTAAAAAATATATGTATGTGATAGCGATGCTGGTCTCTCTGGTGACTTTTCCCGGTGTGATTGTACATGAATGGGCGCATAAGTTCTTCTGCGACCGCGCCGGAGTTCCTGTTGCAAAGGTCCGCTATTTCAGGCTGGGGAACCCGGCGGGATATGTGGTCCACGCTCCCGCAACAAAATACAGCCATGCCGTGCTGATAGACATTGCACCGCTTCTAATAAATACGGTCATCGCATTGCTCTTCTTCTTTATTGCCATGTTTGCCCGCAACCATATCGCTCTTTATGTACTATGCTGGCTCGGAATATCTATCGCGATGCACGCGTTCCCCAGCGGTGAAGACACACAATATCTATGGAATGATACAAAAAAAGCGCTCCATAACAATCCTCTCGCTTATCTGTGCCTCCCTCTGGTCGGGCTTGTCAAGCTGGCACAGCTCATGAAATTCATCTGGTTCGGCCTGCTCTATGCAGTCGCCCTGTTCCTGCTCGTGGCATACTTCGTCAAGGGCTTCGAGTTCTTCGACATTGTTACGCAAATTCAGGCATAACGAAGATATCGCAGCAGGTCCGTCTCGTCCTGTGGAACGAACGCATTATATTCCCTGGCATAGCGTTCCTTGGCTTCATCAGGCGCGAGAAACGGCACGATAGGATAT
>CAZAIO010000130.1:6135-7250 GCA_964485235.1 uncultured Dehalococcoidales bacterium | reverse complement strand
GAGTCGATCTGTTCCACTATTTTACAGGGGAGCTTTATTTGTCTTTTAACGATGTATATACAATCGTTCTCAGTTCTTATGATTCGACCGTGAATGCGTATTCATGGGATGATTTCGATGTATCGTGGTTTACAAGATTGAAAAGCCATAAATCGATGAAAAGAACGGTAACCTTCGACTGCGATAACATCGTCACTGAAGGGGTGTATTCCTGCCGTTTACAATTTACCGGACCTTCGCAAATCGGGAAAGCTGAGCGAATGTTGTCTGACGGCAGGATATGGATCGGCACCGTCGGTTCTGACATTAGCGGGACAACTGAGGATAGTTAACGCTTCTTTATTGAAGCCTCTGAAGTTTTCGGCGCTATTTCACTTAATCAGCATCGCATCGCCGAAGCTGTAAAAGCGGTATCCTTCTTTTTGGGCGGTATCATATGCCTGCAAAATCGAGTCTTTGCCTGCGAATGCGGAAACGAGCATGATAAGGGTAGACCTGGGCAGGTGAAAATTGGTTATCATGGCGTCCGTTATATGGAACCGGTAGCCGGGCAGTATGAACAGGTCTACATTATCTTTAAACGGCTTGACGGTTCCTGACTCCGCTGCCGCCTCGATAAGCCGTGTGGTGCTTGTGCCGACGGCGATTATCCGCCCGCCATTTTTTTTAGCACTGTTGATCCGGTCCGCTGTTTCCGGTGTTATCTCCCCGTATTCCGTATGTATCGTGTGATCGGACGGCGTATCTTCCCGTACCGGCCGAAATGTGTCCAGCCCGATATGGAGCGTGACAAAAGAGAATTGAATACCTTTCCCCTGTAATTGCGAAAGAAGTTCATCCGTGAAATGCAGGCCCGCGGTAGGCGCAGCGACACTCCCTTTTATTTTCGAATATATTGTCTGGTACCGTTCTGCCCGGTCAAGTGGTGTCGTTATATACGGCGGGAGCGGGACATGCCCCAACCTTTCCAGCATCTCTTCATTCGTAAAACGGATTACTCTTATGCCGTTTTCCCTCTGTTCAAGCACCTCCGCTTTAACGGTTATATCCGGTAGTACAGACGGCTCCGATAGCTCCACTACGGTGCCGGTAATGACTTTCTTACCGGGTTTTAC
>CAZAIO010000130.1:0-6035 GCA_964485235.1 uncultured Dehalococcoidales bacterium | reverse complement strand
ACGGCTCCGATAGCTCCACTACGGTGCCGGTAATGACTTTCTTACCGGGTTTTACAAGTGCTTCCCAGATATCCTTCTGTACTCTCCGCAACAAAAGCAGTTCGATTTTTGAAGTACTGTTGCTTTTCCTTCCGAAAAGGCGCGCGGGTATTACCCTGCTATCGTTAAAAACCAGCATGTCACCGTTATTCAGAAAACCGGCTATTTCGAAGAAACGACGGTGTTCGATGGTTTTACGGCTGCGGTCGAGCACCATAAGGCGCGAATGGTCGCGCGGTTCTACGGGGCTTTGAGCGATAAACCGGGAAGGAAGCTGGTAATCGAAGTCGTCTGTTCTCATTTGTTGATCAAACGCAGGATGACATTTATTATCACGGTCAGGATAATGCTGATTAAAAGAAACGAAACGAGTGGAAAATAGAACGTGAAGTTTTCTTTTTTAATCACAATATCCCCCGGCAGTTTGCCGAGGAAAGGAATGTGGTTGCTGAATGTGAGCAAGAGGCCTACGACGATGATTATTCCTCCCGCTATAAGCAATATTTTTCCCATTTCTGTCATCAGGTTGCATCCTTCTTATGTGACAGTGAGTATATATTGATGTTACGAATAGCCTTTGCCGCCCTTTCCAGAGAATAGAAGACAGGAATGCCGTGCCGTGCCAGCCGGTGCTCTATCTTCCGTCTTTGCATTTCATGAAGCCCGTGAGGCAGAATAGCCACAACCGGTTTGGGCTGTTCATCCCTGAGACTTATCAACGTATCGTTTATCGCTTCTATTGTTTCAGGCGAAAGTGTGAGCATGAGAATTCCCATGTCCTGCTGGGCGACGAGCATATCCACAGCCGGGTCGTTCAGAATTGCTTTCAGCGCTTTTTTAAGAAGAGGGATATTGGATCCCTGAGCAGAAAGGTCAACGGGATTTCTCAGAATGTTGACCACCTGACCGAGAAGAGCCCCCAGTTGTTTTTCAGTATTTGAATTGAACCTTGGAATATTAAGCCCATGATCGGCAAAAGTATCTGTTGCTGAAACGCAGATACCTCCTCCGCCGTCAACAAATCCGCCTACAAGTGCGATCCCTTTGCCGTTCCAGCGTTTTAATTGTTGGAAGATAAATAATGTGTCCGTGAGCTCTTCAACGCTGTTTACCTCTATTGCTCCTGTCTGTTTGAGTGCAGCCGACCAGTTTGCTGCAGGACTGGCTATAGAGCCGGTATGAGACATGGCTGCCGATGCACCCGCTTCAGTCCTGCCTCCTTTCCATACGACGACAGGTTTTATCGTGGTTGTCTCCCGCATGACTTTTAAAAAAAGGTGCCCTTTTCGTGTACCTTCGATATATGCGCCTATCGCCTCCGTCTCAGGATCCGCAGCCAGATATTCGAGATAGTCTACACTATCCAGGTCGATGCCATTGCCATAGCTGATGCCCTTGCTGTATCCGATATCCTGGGCAATACCCGTTTCGGCAAGCTTTGCCCCCACACTACCGCTCTGGCTGATAAAGCTCACATGCCCGCTTTTACCTATTATCCCGGCCGGCCCGTACGGAATATTTATCCCGGGATTGTATATACCGATGCAGTTGGGCCCGATGATATGGAAATCTTTAAGCGATGTCTGATCAAGCAGGAATTGCTCGAGCTCTATACCCCTGCTATCGCCGGACTCACTAAACCCTGCGGTAAAGAAACTTATGAAGCGTATTTTTCCGGCAGGAAGACCTTCTATAAATGCAGGTAAGGACTCGCGAGAGATGAATACATTCGCATAGTCTATAGTTGATGGTATCTTGTCGACACGGTTATATACTTTCCGTCCGTATATAGGTTCATTGCCCGCACCAACGGGGTACAGCTTTCCCTTGAAACCGCACTCTATAAGCCGCTTCATCCATAAGTTGCTTCTCTTTTGAGGATTGTGCGAAGCACCTATTATTGCTATAGACTCGGGATAAAATAAGGGTCTGTATTTTTCCAGTAATTCTTTTTTAGTCATATGCCGTCAAGTTTGATTTTAGCTGAAAAAGCGTTAATCGTGCAAAACAGGGCAATACGCGGCAGTAAAAAAGGAGGACGACCGAAGCCGTCCTCCCCGTTTTTTAAAACTGCGTATTTTTTAAAATAAGCCCTGGACTTTACCCGTCTTTGTATCGATGTCCACTCTTCTTAAAGCGGGATCGGAACTCGTGCCCGGCATAAGGCTGATAGTCCCCGCACACGGACAAAGGAATTTTGCTCCGGAATAGATGAGCACATCGCGAATAGGCAATGTCCATCCCTTCGGAACACCTTTTAGCACCGGATCATGAGTGAGGCTTAAATGTGTTTTTACCATCATCGTGGCATAGTCGTTATATTTCGGATCATTTTCAAGCATCTTTGCTTTTGCTTCCGCATCCGGTGTCCAGGATACGCCGTCCGCTCCGTATACTACCTTTGCTATTTTTTCCACACGGTCACGTAGTTTCATTTCCATAGGATACAGGAATTTAAATTCGTTTTCCTTTTTGCAGGCGTCCATAATCGCGTCGGCAAGTTCGAGTGCGCCGTCGCCACCGTCAGCCCAATGCGTGGAAAGCGCGCATCGTGCTCCTGCAGCTTCGGCTGCTTTCCTGACCAGAGCGATCTCCTCTTTTGTGTCGGTATGGAACGCATTGATACATACGACAGGATTTATTCCCGATGTCCTTATCGTATTGATGTGATGGCGCAGGTTATCCAGACCTTTTTCAAGCAGGCCGAGGTCTGCTTTGGTATATGCTTCGGGAAGAGGCAGTCCTGCAACGACTTTAGGTCCGCCGCCATGCATCTTGAGCGCCCTGATAGTCGCTGTGAGTACCGACACATGCGGTTTCAAGCCGCTGTAACGGCATTTTACGTTCCAGAACTTTTCGAAGCCAATGTCGGCAGCAAAGCCGCTTTCTGTGACATGGTAATCAAACATCTTCAGGCCTATCCGGTCGGCGATAATCGATGACTGTCCTACGGCAATGTTGGCAAACGGACCGGCATGTACCATGCACGGCTGGTATTCAACAGTACAGGCAAGCGTTGGATTGATAGTATTCCTCATCCATGCCGTCATCGCGCCGCCGACTTCCAGATCGCCTGTGGTGACCACGTTTCCTTTTTTATCGAAAGCAACGGTGATCTCGTCCATTCTTTTCCGGAGGTCTGCGAGGTCTGTAATGATAGAAAGCATAGCCATCAATTCCGAACTAACCGCGATGCCGAAACGTGACTGCATTGTAAAACCGTCCATACGCCCGCCGAGTCCTATCACGATGTTTCGCAGGCTCTGAGCGCAGAAGTCTATAATCCAGCCTACTTCAACTCTCGTCGGATCGACATCGAGACGGCGCATTCCGGTACGCTTGGCGAGTTCAGCGTCATCATAATTGCGTTCATGCTGCATTCGCGCGGTAAGCGCGACCATCATAAGATTGTGCGCATTCATAAGATCGTTGATATCTCCGGTAAGCCCCATGGAAAACTCCGTCATCGGGATAAGCAGCGCATTCCCTCCGCCTGCGGCAGTGCCTTTAATGTTCATAGTCGGCCCGCCGGAAGGCTGGCGTATACAACCGCCTACATTCTTCCCGCGTTTGCCCAGACCTTCCAGAATTCCCATTGTAGTTGTCGTCTTTCCTTCACCGAGCGGTGTGGGAGTAATAGCGGTTACCTCGATATATTTACCGTCCGGCTTGTTCTTTAAACGTTCAATGAGCTTCATGAAATCTATTTTACATAATCTTCCATACGGGATAATTTCGTCTTTCTGAAGTCCCAGCTTATCACGCCACATTTCAGGGGTGGGCATATTCACTTCCGCCTCTTCGGCGATTTGCCAGTCCTTCAATTTAGTTGCATCGTATGCCACGTGGACCTCCTTTATTTATATGTTTTTTCTACCTGCATAAATTACTGGTAACATCGATACAAGATTGTTCTATTTCGTTATACCTGCAAGCCGTTCTGCTATTTCAACGGTATTCATAAGCAACATGGTCACCGTCATCGGTCCTACGCCGCCGGGAACAGGTGTGATAGCCGATGCTTTTTCCTTTATGGGTTCGAAATCGACATCGCCTACAAGGCGAAAGCCTTTTTCTCTCGTTTTATCTTCCACCCGGTTTACACCGACATCGATAACCACTGCACCGTCCCTGATCATATCCGCCGTTATCACTTTTGGCGCTCCCATTGCAGCGACCACAATATCAGCCTGTCTCGTATAGTAGCCCATGTCTTTTGTTCCGGTGTGGCATACTGTGACCGTGGCATTTGCCCCTTTCTTTTTTTGTATCAGGATACCGGCAAGAGGCTTGCCGACCAGGTTGCTTCTTCCGCAGATCACCACATGTTTCCCGGATGGGTCGTTGCCGCTCCGCATGAGCAGTTCCTGCACTCCATGCGGTGTGCAGGGGAGCGGGCACGGTTCACCACGAAGCAATTTACCCTGGTTGACCGGATGAAAGCCGTCGACATCTTTCTCAGGTGATATAAGGCTTATAATTTTTTCCGAATCGATATGTTTGGGCAGCGGCAATTGAACAAGTATACCGTGGAATTTGGGGTCTTTATTTAAACGGTCTACTGTTTTTATTACTTCTTCTTCGGATGTGTCCGCAGGGAGGCGTATCGTTTCTTCGAACATTCCGATCTCTTCGGCACCCTTTGCCTTTGAAGTTACGTAGGAGACCGAAGCGGGGTCCTCGCCCACAAGCACTACTGCAAGTGCGGGGTTGATACCTTTTGATTGAACTTTAGCTACTCTTCCCTTCAGTTCCGCACGTATATCGGTAGCTACCTGGGTGCCGCTTATAATAGTTGCCGTCATATTAATTACCTCCTCTATTCTTATTGATTAAAGGCTTCCGCAGGAGTCTTTATCATTTTAAATATGGCTTTCTATTTATGGAAGTTATTAACGAAATTAACCGGCTATAAAAGCGAATTACATCTTATTACCTGGTATTCTATTGATTTTGAGAAAGACTGTGACATCAATAGAAGAACATCGTATCAAAATCCAGAGATGAGATTATTACAAATACAGGAATAGCATATTTTAATTTGAATGTATAACCAACAATAAAACACACAGCCTCTTCCGGAACCTGTGTTACCAACCCCGCAGTATATCATGTAGTGTGAACAAAGGCAATAGTGAATACACTACAGTCAAGTTGTCCTATACCGGTGGGTATGATAAACTCAAATGGTTTTGGGGATATTAAATTGAACATACTCGTTACGAATGACGATGGTGTATATGCGGACGGATTATGGGTACTGACGAAAGAGCTGGCAAAGATCGGAAATGTGACCGTTGTCGCTCCGGACAGAGACCAGAGCGGTGTGGGAACTTCAGTGACATTTCGTCATCCTTTACGGTTGAACAAAGTAAAATCTTCTGTCAGGGGTGTACGCGCTTTTTCTGTTGACGGTACGCCCGGAGATAGCGTTATCCTGGCATTGAGATATGCGATCAAGAGCAAAGTAGACGTGATCGTATCCGGTATTAATGAAGGCCCGAATCTGGGCAATGATTTTTTTATTTCCGGCACGGTCGGCGGGGCGTTACAGGGATATTTCTACGACATTCCCGCAATCGCGATCTCGGTAGCAGCGTTCGAGAACGTATATTTCGATGAAGCGGCGAAACTAGCAGCAAAACTGGCACAGGCTTTTCACGACGGGAAATTACCATCGAAATTACTGCTTAATGTGAATTTGCCGAATTTGCCGCTGGAACAAATACAGGGGGTGGAGGTCACAAAGCTGGGAGAACGCAGATATAGCGACGGGATCGAGACGGGTCATGACGGTAAGAGACATTACTACTGGATCGTACGTGGCGTGGCAGAATGGGAAATAGAGCAGGGAAGCGATATATGGGCACTGGAGCAAAACAAAATTTCTATAACTCCCTATCCTGCCGATTACGATATCTCCATCGGGGAAACATTAAGAAAGTTATTGTAGTCTATCCTGTCTTTAAATAGTCAAAGATTTTATATTTGGTAGT
>CAZAIO010000129.1:0-7288 GCA_964485235.1 uncultured Dehalococcoidales bacterium | reverse complement strand
GCGTCACTTCCACTACCTGCCCCTTCGACGCATCATCCGCCTTCTTCGTACAACCGGTTATCATTACACTGGCTAAAATTAAAATCACTGCTCCAATAACAATCGCAGATTTTTTCATGTCATAATACTCCTGCATAAATGTATACTATATAACAGCGTTTACGTATGTACATATATGATTTTTCTGTTAATCGTTCTATTCTACCTCAATATCGATATTTTTCAAAAACAAGCATGAGACTAACCATTATTAAAAATTCGGTAAAACAGAGAAAGGGTTATTAATCAATTTTAATAATTGACACAACCTGCCTGTATTACAATCGACATGCAAGGTATAATCGGCTTTAGAATCTGTTTTAATAACGTTAAGACAGCACACTATACTCAATGAGATATTACAGCATGAGGACATTACGTTATTCTTTATTCCCCCATGATTTGAATAATAATATCCCGTGTTCTCGGACGATTGTCAAAATCTACTATAATAATTTGCTGCCATGTACCAAGCGTCAATTTTCTACCTATAAACGGGACAACAATTGAAGGGCCAAGAAGAGAAGCACTTACGTGTGAATTTCCGTTTCCATCTCCCCATTTTCGATCATGTTGATAGGTTATATTCTTTGGAACAGTTCTATCCCACATATCCTTGAAATCGTTTAACACACCGTCTTCATATTCAATAGTCGTTATACCTGCCGTTGAACCGGGAATAAAAATGGTTGCCGTTCCATGCTCCACTTTTGATTCGATTATAGCCTGAGCCACCTCCGAAGTAATATCGATCATATGGCAGGAACCGTGTGTATTCAGCCGGATACTCTTACTTACTACGGTCATAATTTATTATCCTCCCAAAAGACTTCATCAAGCTTAAATACGGGGCCGTCATGACACACAAGACGCATACCATTTTGTGTTTTAATACTACATCCGTAACATATACCCATGCCACACCCCATTCTGACTTCCATCGAGACCTGTACCGGTTTTTCCTGTTCCCGCGAATTCATAAAACCGGAAATAGTTTTATACATAGCAACCGGACCGCAAGCAAACACTTGATCTGCGCGACTTATATAGTCCGGTAGAAGTTCAGTTATTAAACCCTGCATACCTTGTGTGCCATCTTCCGTGGTTACAACAACGTGGTCTACTTGTGGTAACAGTGATTGTGGATAAACTTGCGATGATGAGGATGCACCGATTAAAAATGTCACAGACTTACCCAGAGCGACTGCATATTCAGCAAGAAAAATCAGAGGAGCTATCCCCATGCCTCCGGCTATCAACAGCAAATTTTGAACACGCTCGTCGATTGAAAAATTATTACCAAGCGGTCCGATAAGCCGGATAATCTCCTGATTTTCCATCCTGGACAGGTTCAATGTTCCCTGCCCGATAGTACTGTAAAGAAATGAAATCCGGTCAAGACCTTGTACACGATGAATACTTAAAGGACGATTGAGCAACAATTCTGCGCCACAATTCACCATAGCAAATTGTCCTGGTTTTGCGATAGCAGCAATCCCGGGCACTTCGACGGTCATCTGGTATATTCCGGACAGTATTTCTGTATTGGAGTATATCGTAGCAGATAGTTGTTTCAATTATCGGATCTCTATCTCCATTATTTATCTGAAAAATTTATACTCTAATTACCTTTTACAGGACTAATTCCAGGTTTATTACACGACCATCTTACTTCATTTACAAGGGCTCTAGTGAATCGACGGCAACTATTTTATCGTTGTTAAATACAACCTTCCCTTCAACTACCGTCGCAATTACCTTACCTTTAAAAATATGTCCGATATAGGGAGAATTTTTCCCTTTCGAAAAGAATTTATCGCTATCGACACTCCACTCCAGGTCAGGATCAAAAATCGTAAGGTCGCCTTTGTATCCTTCCTCCAGTGCACCGGTATCACAGCACTTTTCCCCGATTATATTTGCAGGCGCAGAAGTCATTTTTTGAATTAGACTCATCAGGTCCAGATATCCTCCGTGCACAAGTGTCATAAGGCACCCGAATGCTGTTTCCAATCCGCTAATTCCAAAAGCGGCAAATCCATACTCACAATTTTTATCAACTATTGTATGTGGAGCATGGTCAGTAGCGATGACATCTATTGTGCCGTCCCGCAAACCTTCAATCAAAGCTGAAATATCTTTTTTAGTCCTTAAAGGGGGATTGACTTTTGTATTGGTATCATATGGTTTTAAGAGTGTGTTTCCAACATATCCGCCCATGACCAGTTCTTCAGTCAATGTTAGATGGTGCGGAGTGACTTCTGCAGTAATATTTACTCCCGCCTCCTTTGCCCGGCGGACCATATCAACCGAACCGGCCGTACTGACATGAGCAATGTGAATTCGCGCTCCGGTTAAGTTCGCAAGTGCAATATCGCGAGCCACAATAATTTCCTCAGCAGCTGCCGGGATACCTTTCAATCCAAGCCGCGTGGAGACCCATCCTTCATTCATCGCTCCACCGGCGGCCAATTCCTTGTCTTCACAATGGTCTATAATAAGAAGTCCTGAACCGGAACAGTACTCCATAGCGAGCAACATGATTTTTGTACTCTGGACTGTTGATCCGTCATCGCTGAAACCGATAACACCGGCATCAGCAAGTTCAAACATTTCTGTTAGCTCAAGTCCTCTTCTCTCTTTGGTTATAGAACCGATAACCTGGACTTTAGCAAAACCATCTCTCCTTGCGGTCTGCCTTACGAAATCGACCTGCGACCTATTGTCCAGTGGAGGTACAGTATTAGGCATACAACATACGGTCGAAAAACCGCCGGCGACTGCAGCCATCGTACCGGTCCTTATTGTTTCCTTATCTTCGTTACCTGGCTCACGGAGATGGCAGTGCATGTCTATAAACCCGGGACAAACAATCTGCCCGGTGGCATCGAAAACAGGCAGATCATTATATTCATAAGCCTTATATCTTCCACCTGATTTCGCAATTTTCCCGCTCAAGACCAGTACATCCCCTACCGTATCAAGCTTCCGATCAGGGTCGATAATACGACCGTTTTGCACAAGTAAATTTCCGGACACTATATCCTTTTCCCTCCCGCAATGAGATAGAATAACGCCATTCTGATTGCAATACCGTTATTCACCTGTTCCTCTATTACAGATTGAGAGCCGTGGGCCACTTCGGAGCTTATTTCGACGCCTTCATTCATAGGGCCGGGATGCATCACCAGCGCATCGCGTTTTGCCATAGACAAACGCTTCGAGTTCAATTGATACAGCCTTATATATTCTCTTATAGTCGGTAAAAGACCTGTCTGCTGGCGCTCTAACTGAAGCCGTAAGGGCATTACTACATCAGCGTCTTCTACAGCCTTTTCAATACATGGCTCTACTTTTACATTATCGATGTGACAATTATCGAGGAAGCTCTCAAAATAACGGGGCATCAATGTCGGCGGAGCGCATAATACGACATGTGCACCCATAGTCGTCATGCCCCAGATATTGGAGTGGGCAACACGGCTATGCGCTATATCGCCGACTAGCGCTATTTTAAGCCCATTGATATTTTTACGATGATTCCGTATTGTATAAAGGTCCAGTAATGATTGAGACGGATGTGCATGTTGCCCGTCACCGGCATTGATCACGTTAATATCTATATTGCGCGCCGCGACGTAGGGAGCCCCCGACTGCTGATGGCGCATGACAACCACATCAGCGCCCAGTGCCTGCAAGGTTAAAAGGTTATCAATCAAGGACTCACCTTTTACCACGCTGCTCTTTGTAGCATCGAGGCTTATGGTGTCCGCACTCAGATTTTTTGCAGCAAGCTCAAACGAAGCACGGGTCCTTGTGCTCGGTTCATAAAACATATTTACTATGGTCTTTCCCCTCAATGTGGGGACCTTTTTCACCTCACGTGTCAATATTTCCTTCATTGCATCAGCAATTTCGAAAATCAACAATATCTCTTCTTTTGAGAAATCATCCATATCCAGCACATGACGATGCTTCCAGTTATTCATTGTCGGAGATTGGAATGATTCTCCAAACGTCATCTCATGTCCTGTTTCAGTCACTCTTCTTCTCCGTTACCGGGTACAATCGTTACCTTGTCCTCCCCGTCTACCTCAACAACATATACTTTTATTTCTTCATTCATGGAAGTAGGTATGTTTTTCCCTACATAATCGGCACGTATCGGCAACTCACGATGACCACGGTCAACAAGTACTGCGAGTTGTATGGTCATAGGCCTCCCGAGGTCCATAATCGCATCCATTGCCGCCCTTATGCTTCTTCCGGTAAAGAAAACATCATCAACCAGTATCACATGCTTCTGAGTAACATCCGTATCTATTTCAGTCCGGTGTAACACCGGTCTTATATCACGTGTGGAAAGATCATCACGATAAAGGCCGATATCAAGTGAACCAATCGGCAGGGAAACATGTTCAAAATCCTGAATCTTTACTGCCAGTCTTTTAGCCAGAGGAACGCCCCGTGTTTGCATCCCCACAAGTACCAGATGTTCCGCGCCGTTATTCCTTTCGATTATTTCGTGAGCAGTACGTGTGAGAGCACGTTCGATATCAACCGGGGACATAAGGATCTTTTCAGACAATTAAAAAACCTCCTGTTCAATAATAACAAGAGGCTCAAATTCTACCTGATATTTAATTATGTAGACTTTACTATTTATATTAATCATATCCTTTTCAGCCTCGCCGGACTGATTTAAAGGTACTATTTAAAAGTATTCTATCATCCTTAGTACCGTGATGCAATGGTTAAAAAAGTTTTTTATAGTAATATTTTCAGGTAAATCGTCTTATATTTTTTATATAATAAAATATCATATATTTTTTATTCATACACTTCGTTGAGAATTAGTTTTATAAAGAGGTAAATATTAATGTTGAATAAAGCTGAACTGGATCGTTATAGCAGGCAGATCATGATTGACGGATTTGGAGAATCCGGACAGGAAAAGCTTAAGAATACGAGGGTTTTTATCGCAGGTGCCGGCGGCCTCGGTTCCCCGATAGCTATCTACCTGGCTGCAGCCGGTCTGGGGAAAATTCGGCTGGTCGATAGTGACAAAGTAGACCTGAGTAATTTAAACAGGCAGGTACTGCACTGGAGCCCTGATATAGGCAAGGAAAAAGTCGTATCCGCGCTGCATAAACTCGAAGCGTTGAATTCCGATATTGAAATCGAAGCAATAAAGGAAACCATCGATGAAAACACCATCTCCGGATTAATAGCGGACTCCGATGTTATTGTGGATGCACTGGATAATGTAGAAACAAGACTGCTTTTAAATAAAATATCACTTGAGAAAAATATACCTTTCTTTCACGGAGCGGTCCGTGAATGGGAAGGAAGGGTCACAACATTTATACCGGGAAAGACAGCCTGTTTCTCGTGTATATCCAGAAGCGTTTTTCCGGAACAAAAATTTCCCATCCTCGGTACTACCGCAGCAGTGATCGGAAGTATCCAGGCTACGGAAGTTATCAAGTATGTTATCGGTACAGGAAAATTGCTTATTAATAGACTGCTCTTGTTTAACGGATATACGATGCAATTTAGCGAGTTTACAATCCATCAGAATCCTGAATGTGTTCAATGCAGAAATAGTTGAAATTAAAACATAACCAGCGTCTCTGTATTAAGTTCACAATTTTAAAAGGAAGCTAAGCATTGAATCGGTACATTTAAAAACTCTTTGAACAGGTGTAGTTTTACTACATTAGTTCTCCTGTCATCTTCATAATATGATATAATCTCAATCGTAAAATATATATTTCTTGGTCATCGGCTTGGCGACTTCTACGATAAGGCTATTTTAACAACTTTTGTTTGAACAGAAACTATGTAATTGAATGCTCTTACCGATACGGCTTATGCCCGTATTAAGCTGATTCAAACTTACAGTCACCTGCCCAATGTTTCAAGGAATTAGATAAGGAGATTTAATGATAGTTGCCGGAATAGACATTGGTGGCAAAAATGTCCACGTTGTCATACTAAAGGATGATAATATCATTGCAAAGGGCTTTTCTCCAACCGGCATCAGTAAGGCACAGGCTGCTGAAAGTACCTATAATAATGTGTTAAGCAATGCCGGACTAACGCGTGAAGATATTGAACGTGTAGTAGCTACTGGCAGTGCTGCGAGACGGGCAGCATTTGCAAGCAGCGTCGTTCCCGATGCAGCCGCTGATGCCCGTGGCGCGATCGAACTTATTCCATCGACGAGAACACTTATCGATGTCGGCGCCGAAGAGGGCCGTGCAATTAAAGTGAACGCGGAAGGAAAGGTGCTTGATTTCGCTGTGAACGAAAAATGCGCTGCAGGCACAGGCACTTTTGTGGACGCGATGGCACGTGCTCTTGAGGTAGAACTGGAAGAGATGGCTCAAATGTCTCTAAAATCGACCACTTCTATTCCCATGAATGCCCAATGCGCCGTCTTCGGCGAATCAGAAGTAGTTTCGCTCATTCACGCTAAAACGCCAAAACAGGATATTGCCCGCGCGGTACATGACGCTATTGCCGGCCGGATCGGTTCTGTTGTCCGGATTATCGGCATAGAAAAAGACGTCGTTATAATCGGGGGCGTTGCCAATAATGTCGGGCTCATCGACTCATTAAAAAGAGACCTCGGTGTAGAAGTGATAGTCCCCGACGAACCGGAATATGTAAGCGCTCTTGGTGCTGCCCTGTTAGCTGCTCAAATTAAATCTGATATTAAACCCTCTGCAAAAGTCGCGGAAAAAGAGCCAGTGCAGGAAATTAAAGAACGGAGGCTGTCATCGTGACCGATCAAAAAAAAGAGTACTGGAGATGGCCTGAAGGTACCTGGACTAATCCAAAAATCAACTGGCGCGAAGGTAAATTCATTACTGCAGGCGTCGATGTCGGATCGGTAAGTTCACAGGGCGTTATCATAGTCGATGGTGAACTTTTCGGATACGGTAATACACGTACTGGCTCGGACAGCCCGGACAGCGCACGAAAAGCGTTGAACCTTGCACTCAAGGGCACCGGCATGAAAGAGGATGATATCGATTATTGTATAGGCACGGGTTATGGCAGGGTCAATGTCCCTATGGCGCAGCAGACCATCACCGAGATCGCCTGTCATGCCCGTGGTGCTAATTTTATGTACGGACCTTCGGTAAGAACTGTTCTGGACATGGGAGGCCAGGACTGTAAAGCAATCCGCTGTGATGATCACGGCAAAGTGCTCAAATTCATGATGAACGATAAATGTGCC
>CAZAIO010000128.1:0-7298 GCA_964485235.1 uncultured Dehalococcoidales bacterium | reverse complement strand
TGACCGACTCGGACGCAAAATAATGCTTGCTCGCACTGTTGAAACTGTTCGACATAAATATATCCTCCGATTGTTACTAGCAACCCGGATTATCAGGCAATAATTCTTACTTCTGGTGCATACCTATACGTTTGAAAAACGAAAGGGAATTCAGTATTTACTACCGGATCGGGATTTCAGGATAACGTGGTTTTTTATAAAAAAAACGCAGAAAGGGTTTTATATGAGACTGGATATAACAAAGACCTTCAGGTATACCGGATGCTCAATATAAAAATCCCCCTCTCTACTCCACTTTTTACCGGGAAGTTAGATTGAATTTGTATTACAGGTTGACCACAGTATAAAGATACTACTATTATTTGTCAAGTTTTCGAAGCTGAATATATACTATCAGGTGATAATAAATTCATGAAAATAATCGTAAAACGGTACTGTCGTATAGTCCCTTCCTATATGCATTTATACCCGTCTGGCAGAGTAAACTCCCTGGATAGTTTTTAAGGTCTTTATCTTATTAAGCAGCCTGCAAATTAAATTATTTTCGCCGACTATTTATATATTTACAATCTTTATCGCTTCAAGCGGACATGCCCTGAGACAATCTGCGCATCCCATACAAAGCAGCGGATCCATCATCGGTTCCTCGTTGGGCGCTTCCTGTTTGATCAGCTTTCGGGAACATGCCAGCGCCGCAACACAGGTGCCATTCGCACAATGCTCTGGGCTGCATTTATCATAGTTTATTAATGCCCGATTACCCGGCATCTAAATCCCTTTCCCTGATCATATGCCCAATTATTAATATGCTAGATGCTATAATAAACACAAAATAACCTGGATATTTGACTGCCTTATTTATAACACTGTACTAAATCTGTACAGAAGCTTCTTTCTTCAGTGTGTTTTCATCACAATCGGGACAAAAACCTTCAAGATACAACGTCGCTTTCGTTATATTAAAGCCGTAATCACGCCGTACTGTTTCCATCAACTCCGGAAAATACGGATCTTCAAACTCAATGACTTTCCCACAGCCCTGACATATCATATGTTGGTGCCCCGGTGATTGTTTTATCTCATAATAGCAGCGAATCTTATCCAACCTCATCTCGTCAATCAATCCCATCTCTTTGAACAAGTTAAGACTCCGGTACACTGTCGCAGGACTTATTGACTTGTCGCGTTCACTGGCACGACGATAAAGTTCCTTGGCATCCATATGCCCCTGGGCCTCACGCAACAGTTCCAACAACAACCTTCGCTGAGATGTCAAAGGATGACCATATATCGTGTTGTCATTATTGATATTGCGTCTCATTCCCATATACCAATGTTAATCTGTTAACTATGCAAAGTCAAATAAGCTTACTCACTCTGACAATGAATACTGTAAAAAGTGAAAACGTGCCACCCAAGCGCTTTATCTAATCAATACCGTTAATAATCACTTTCTCAAAATCAGGAATTATCCCTTTAAGATCTTCCTCTATTATTTCAATTATTATATCTTTGGTGGTCCTGGTTCTATCCACATGGCAGGCTGAGGGATTAGACAGAGGTTTGTAATATTCAAGTGTTACTATTCCTTTATCAACCATCCTTAAACGGATATCAGCGCCGCCGAGACTTGGCCTTATATGCTCTAATATTCGTTCAACACCTTCACTTATTCCCTGTTCCATTGCGTTCCATCCTGAATTAAAGCATTGCCGCGTATTCGTCGGCATATTTACCATTGATAGCACCGGAGAACATCTCCCCTTTTCTTACCTTATCCAGTGCCAGATATTTGCTGACCGCCATACCCGCATATGCACCACTTGCTGCCGAAGAAATGATATGTCGGTCTGTGCCAATTATCTCACCGCACGCAAATATTCCCTGTACATTGGTCATCATCTCATTATCAACACTCACGAAGTCCCCCTTTATTTTCAGGTTTGCCTCTCTTGCAAGTGATATATCAGGTTCCGTACCGACACATACCACCAACCAGTCAATGAATATTTCGTTTTTTTCATCAGTCACGTTATTTTTCAAGATAACGCTCGCAACCCTGCCATTGCCCTTGATTTCCTCGATCTCGGTAGTATATTTAATCTCCACGCCTTCTTTTCCTAATCTTCGCACCATAGTCGGATAGGCTCGCAATGAGTCACGCCTGTGTATAAGGATAACCTCATTCGCTCCGGCAGCTTTAGCGACAAGCGCACTCTTAGCTGTAGTGTTTCCTCCACCTACTACTAAAACTTTCTTGCCATTAAATTTATGTGCATCTCGCTTAGCATAGTAGGTAACACCTTTATCAATAAATTTCTCTTCACCTTTTATATTTAGCCGCTGCATAGTACTGCCCGTCGCAATAATAATAGCTTTTGCTTGGTATTGTTCTGTTTCGGTTCCTACTCTTTTATCTTGCGTATTGATTTGTACTACTTTTTCCTGTATTAGTTCTGCACCTACGCCAGCTGGTGGAGAAGCAGTAACCTGTTTTGTCATATTTTCTACGAGGATCTCTCCATCGCCGGGTAAGAACCCAGGATAATTTGATACCGTGTACGCAATTTCAGCCTGACCACCTACCCAGTTAGCCTCCAAAATAAGTGTATCCCAACCATCCAGGCTCGTAAATATCGAGGCGGCAAGGCCTGAGGGACCTCCTCCAATAATAACTACATCTTTCTGAATCATCACATACCTCCTCTATAAAATTACTTTTGCCCTTTATCTTATCCTTTCCCTGACTGCATAAATTACTAAGTGCGAAATTACTCTAAACATGTTGTTTGAGAACATGTTGTCATCAAGTTCTACTCCCGTTCTATGCTCTTTTTGATATGTATTTCCGATTGTTAGTCTGATTTATCTGCATCTTCAGAATTTGCTGCCACGTACAATAATCCCAAGAACTTTTTTACATACAATTGAAGTTCTTCACTGCAAACAATTCAGAATCAGTTATTTCTTGCATTTGCTGCAATATCCTACAATACATAATTCAGCCTTAGATACGTTAAATCTATTTTTTTGCTGCAATCTTTTTATCAATTCTCCAATCAGAGGACTATCAATTTCTATAACACGACCACAACCCTGGCATATCAAATGATGATGTTCTCCCTGCCGCTTCATTTCATAATAGCATCTCGGCTGTCCCAGATTTCTTTCCTCTATCAATCCAATTTCATTGAAAAACCGCAGGTTTCGATAAACAGTAGCAAGGCTGATTTGTGAATCCCGCTCGTTTGCCTTGCGATATATCGCCTTGGCATCTATATGCTCATGAGCTTCCTTAATGATATCTAGGATCAACCTTCGCTGAGAAGTAACCAATCGTTTTGTAGAATTATTGAGATTGAGATTCATTTTCAATTATAAATATAATACTTTATATCCTTTTTGTCAAAAAAACAGAATAGCACCCGGAAACAATAGAGAAGGTAAATATAAAAGACGATTACGGCTCTGCATAAAGATTCAGCCCCCTACAGCAAAGACACACTCTGAAAATTATTAATAAGGCTTTATCCCTGTGTATCCAGACAATAGTATGTATATTTGGAGCAACCAACAATTAGTGAAGTGTTTTTAAACAGGTATATATTTTTGATTAATCCATTTATTCTCACTAGAACTTATAAATGTTCCACGAGTTTATAGCCATTCCGGTAAGCCTCATCGACATCTGTATTTTCTGCCGCAAACACCCTTTTTATATGTTCCATATTTGAAATAAACTCCGGCCTTTCACCTTTTTTCACCATATCCGCCCATTTCTTCACTTTATCCTGGAACAAGGTCTCCATTTTTACCGTAAACGGAAGATTCATCTGCAACGCTGCGTACAGCGACGGGTCTTCCGATATGACGCTGGCAATAAAGGTCATAAGCATTCTATAGCTGGTGCCGCCGATTGTATTCAGTTGCTGTAGACTGCCGATATCCAGCAGCGTATCTGCAGACACCAGCGCTATGAAATGGCAGAAGCTGAGGACGACGCTCATCATTTCGTCATGTTTGTCCGGCGACATGGTAACTACTTTCCCACCCCTGGCTTTCAGGTAGTCGCCCACTTTGACCGCAAGGTCTCTCTCTGCCTTGTTTGTCGGTGTGAGCACGAAATTATGCTGCGCAAGGTCCGTTGCACCCGGACCGAACATGGGATGTACACCCAGGACTTTTTCACTTTTAATATGCTCATGGATCGTATCCAGCGGAAGCATCTTTATTGAAGTAATCTCTATGACCGTCTGGTCCTGTCGGATATACGGTGCAACCTCTTTTACCACTCCGACAAAATCATCTATCGGTATTGAAATGAGCACTATATCCGCCCATCTTACTGCATCTATATTCGTAGCAACAGGAACGCCGAGTTGCTGCCCCGCGTTCCTTAGTCTCTCAGGATTACGGCCGGTAATCGTTATCTCATGTCCCTCTTTCAACAACAGTTCGCCAAACCACCGGCCCATCTTTCCTGAACCGCCCAGTATCGCTATTTTCATAACTTTCCCCGCTTACTATCCCTATGCCATATTTAATGTTAATTTCCTGATCTTCCCGCACATCTCAATCACATTTTTCAACTCTTCCGGTAATATCATCTGGCGGCCGTCGACCAGCGCCTCAGACGGACTCACATGTACTTCGATCATCAGTCCGTTCGCCCCCGCTGCTATAGCCGCGCAGCTCATATTAAAAACAAGATCTCTCCGACCTGTTGAATGACTCGGGTCTATAATAACCGGCAGATACGTCTCGCGCTGGATAACAGGCACCGCTGCGAGATCGAGAGTGTACCGGGTATACTCCTTCCCTTTGCCCATAGGAATTATCCCGCGCTCACAGAGGATTATCTTTTTATTGCCTTCCGCCGCAATATATTCGGCATATGAGAGAAACTCTTCGATGCTCGCCCCGAAATGACGTTTGAACAACACCGGTTTTCCCGTACGTGCGATGCTCGTGAGCAGGTCCTGGTCATACATGTTCCTGGCGCCGACCTGGAGAATATCCACATACTCCGCAACCATATCCACATATGCCTCACCTCGCACTTCTGTTACAACAGCCAGCCCGAACTTTTTCCCTGCTTCATTCATCCATTTCAATGCCTCTACTGCTTTCTCGGAACTTTCCGCCCCGAGTCCCTGAAATGAATGGACCGAGCTTCTCGGCTTAAACACGCCGCCGCGCAGGATTTGTGCACCGGCTTTTTTTACACCTTCGGCTATTTTAAAAAGCTGTTCTTTGCTTTCTACCGCGCACGGTCCGGCCATATAGACAGGGCTGTCCCCTCCTATTTCGATGTCACCAACCTTGATCACTTCAGTTTTACCGGTGCCCCCGGAAAATTTGCTGTATTCCCTGCTTATCAATTTATAAGGCACCTCAACGGAGACCGCTTCTTTCACCCCGGGAAGGTCCGAAAAGAAGCTGAACGGGACTTTCTTTTCATCGCCCACCAGCCCTATTATCGTTTTGTAGACTCCATGAGAAACGTCGGCCCGTAAACCAAGTCTTTGTGTTTCTTCCACAACGCGGGCAATTTGTTCCGGCGTTGCATCTGCATTCATGATGATCATTATTTATCTCCCGAATATTTATTTTTATCAAAACATATCTGAAAAAGGGTAATAAAAAAGCCCTCCTTCCGGAGGGCTTCATTTTGCTACACTTCTTTCTGCTAAACTGTGTTCAAATTTTTATGCGATATCACCCTCCGGGAGAACCGATTCTCCGTAATACCAGTAATAAGCGTAATAATAAGTATTGGAGGTGATATTGTTCAACATTTTTACCGTAAATTTATTAGCAGATTGATTTATACCAGATAGGCGGTCCTTTGTCAATTTTTGGTAGTGGTACTAGACAAAGTCAAGAAATAATGATAATTCAAAATGATAGAGATATGTGAGTGAGAAAGTATTTACTGGCTATTTTGGAGTTTATCGCTTTAGTGTTGATTATCTTCCTTTATAGATTCCTATACTAAATAATAAGCCAATTGATTAATATCTTCAGGGTGGTTCGGCCACAAATAACTCTTTACTATTTAGGGATGAGTACCAATATATTTAATTTCAACAATACGTTCCTTCTTATCAACTACATACCAAACACGATGGCTATCATCTATGTCATATTGCAAAATACCATTTTGTTTACCCTTTAATTTCTTAAGCCTGCCACCTGATTTAAGTCTATCCGATGGTGATGTTTGGAGAAACTTTTTGCATCGCTCCATTGCATCTGGTAAGTCTTCTTCTACCTTATACCAATCTCTGGAAACAGAATTCCTACATTTAATTTTATATGTTTCCATTATCTAATAATAACATAGTCATCCTTACTTACTTTAGCCTTCAGAGCCTTCATGACAGCAGAATTACTTTTAGTTTCTGCTGTAGCTTTCCAATCCTCTATTAATTCATCCACAGTAGACCAACTATCAGCAGTTACTGCCTTCGCAACACTGGCTATTAATTCATTATGAAATTCTTTTTTTTCTCCGTCATCTAGATAACTAAGCCAGGGAAATATACTACTATCTACCCCTTTCAGTACTTCGTCGCAATGTCGTATAACCAATTCCAGATAATATTTTCTCACGTATAGATTAGAGATTTTCTCACGTTCCATAATAGCAAAATTACGGGAACCGTAAGTAATAGTAACAGGATTAGAAGAAGCCCTGTTAAACCAATATTTTTGTTTAGTTCTAAATTCAGATGCATTTACAATATCATCAGAAAAAAGTGTAGTTGTCATTTTTAGCCTCCATTGCACAATATAAGGTACTCATTCTTGTACAATATATGGTACAATATTTCATATATTATATATGTAGCACAGTTCATCACTACTGTCAACCACTAACTAACATACATTTCACATTATGTCCAAATTAGACCACTACGCAATTTTTAACCGGCTTTATAAAAAAGTAGATTATAAGTCCCGCTTTTTATTCGCAGACTGCACTATCAATTCGGCGATATCCAGTACCTCCGGCACACTGTCACTATCGTTCATCCTTTTAGCTTCATCGAGCATCTGCAAACAAAACGGACAAGCTGTCGTAATTACCTGCGCCCCGGCAGCAATTGCCTGCTCGAAACGTGCGTCGCCTATTCTCTTGCCATTATTATCGTCCAGCCACAGGTTACCTCCACCACCTCCACAGCAGAAACTTTGCTCACGGTTCATTGCCATCTCGACAAGTTTCATACCGGATAGACCATGCAATAGCTTTCGTGGTTGTTCATAAATACCATTGTACCTCCCCAGCATAC
>CAZAIO010000127.1:0-7330 GCA_964485235.1 uncultured Dehalococcoidales bacterium | reverse complement strand
TAAGGACCTTGATTTTATTCATGGCATATCTCCTCGGCTTCTGTTTTTATTATATCAAAGTTCTATTTAATGAAGTAATAATATGATAATATATTATATCCTGTGTATTTTACCGTTGACTGATGTAAGCATACGCATAAATACCCGTTTTAAAAAGAAGTATCAGGTAATTTGATTATTATAAAACAGGCATCATGGCGGATAACTGGACAAACCTCATATGTTATGATAGTAATAGGTAATATACACATATACATTGTAACAATTATATATGTATATATGGTATACTTCTCAGGCATCCCCTACATATAGCCTGTAATCGCAACGGAGATATATAGAATGCAGTGGGAATTTATCATAGCATTGCTTATAGCAATACCGGTTATTTTATTTCCGGTAGCACTGATATGGTACATGAATATGCGGGGCATATACACGGGTATAAGACGCGGTGCGCGGGGAAGCACCTCCGTGTTTTCAAATAGGGACTTAGTAGTCCGGAACCCGGGTCTTGTTGTTGCTGAAAAAGAGCACAGTGAACACAATATCAAATAAAACCGGCAGCAAAAGAACAAGCAAAGAGACCATAAACGGAAAAAAAATGCAAATCACGTTCATTTTTCTGTAGAAAAGAGATTTCGGAATAGGTAGGAAGCAATTGACCTGTCTTTGTTTTATGTCAACCATTCTACCTCCGTTAAAATGTAAGTTTGCTGTTTTAACCGTTTAGAAAGCAATAATTTTACCGTTACTATATAGAGGGAAAAGCGATATACTGTGGGATAACCGTAAAATATGAATTCCGCATACATCTGAAAAATGAGGTTATAGCAAAGTATATGCACTGAGTAAAGCCCGAACAATTTAATAGAGTGAATTCAGTGTTAATAAGTGTATGTGGTATAAATAATCTGCGACTTCATCATTATCAGTCCTGTTCTGTTATTACCATGCATTCGCAAATCTTTTCCAGAAAATCGGTATAAACACGGTTATATACTAATTTTCGATGAAATAATATAGCTATGAAATCAATTTTAATAGTAGATGATGAACCGATTGTACGTGAGTCTATTCGAGATTGGCTCAAGGACTCGGGCTATGATGTATACACTGCTGAGAGTGGTGAAGAAGCGCTCAGTCTTGTCGAAAAACAGGAATTCAGTATTATTATTATTGATGTAAGATTGCCCGGAAAAACGGGTATTAAAGTGCTGAGTGAAATAAAACAACAAAAGCCGCAGATCAAATCAATAGTAATTACTGCGTATCCATCTGCAGAGCTGGCGGCAGAGGCAATGAAACTGGGGGCGGTAGACTATTTGATCAAGCCAATAAATCCCGATGATCTGGAACAGCTGATTCGGGATACTTTAACTAAATTCAACAGCCAAGAAAAGGAGGTGTAAGTATGCAAGGGAAATCTGTATTAATAGTCGATGATGAACCGATTGTACGTGAGTCGATAAGAGACTGGCTAAAAGACGCCGGTTACAATGTATTTACTGCTGAAAGCGGCGAAGAGGCATTGGTCCTTATTGAAAAGCAGGACTTCAGTGTCATGGTCCTGGATATACGATTGCCTGGAAAGACCGGCTTAAAAGTGCTGAACGAGGTAAAATCACAGCGGCCATGGATCAAGTCCATTATCATTACCGCCTATCCTTCTGAGGAGACTACCGCCGAAGCAAGAAAACTGGGAGCAATCGATTACCTGATCAAACCGGTGAATCCTGATAACCTTGAAAAGCTTATCAGAGAAACGCTCGGAGAGGCTTCTACAGGTAAAGAAAAGGTTGAAGTTAAAAAAGCGGCTGAAATAATACCGGCAGCTCCACCAAAGGCGGTTTCCGTTAAGAAAAAGTCCTATGTCATAACAAAAGATAATTTGCAATCGATGGTAGAAAGCCTGTCAAAGGAAATGGAAATTATCGGGGTAAAAGCTCAGAAAGGGAAATATGTTTTCGGTAAAATTGAACGCTTTGATGAGATGTGCCTTGATTACGACCTCACATACTTTCCTCCTACCAAGTATTTGTTACCTGAAAAAGAAGTGCTGCTTAGATTTAAAGTTGGGAATGAAATTGTAAGCGAACCGGTGGTCGAGACAGAAAAAAGAGCGATAATCGGTATCCATCCCTATGATATCAAAGCTATAGAATTACTCGACGAAGCATACCTCGCAACCAATCCCGACCCCCATTATAGTGCAAGGCGGAAAAATACCGTTCTTATAGCGGTTGATTGTCTTAATCCTTCTCCAAATGCATTTTCACCAAGCATGGGTACATATCAGGTTGATGATGGTTTCGATCTGTTATTAACCGATATCGGTGCTGTATATATAGTAACTGTAGGTTCGGAAAAAGGGGCCGCAATCCTCGAAAAGCATGCGCAAGTACGGGAACCGAAAAATGCTGAAATTGCGTTGCAGAAGACAGTACGTGATGAAGCATTAGCAAAATATAAACTTTCACTCAATTTCCCCAGAGAAAAACTACCCAAAATTCTCGAAGATAGCTATGATGATCCTTACTGGGAAACACGAAGTGATACCTGCCTGAGCTGCGGGTCGTGCGTTATAGTTTGCCCGACCTGCTTTTGTTTTGATGTAAGAGATGACATTTCGCTCAGCCTGAAAGACGGTGAGCGCATACGTCACTTTGACGGCTGCGTGCTTCGTGATTTCGCAAAAGTCGCGACCGGCGAGAATTTCAGACATGATAAAGAAAGCCGTTTTCGCCACCGTATATTTAGAAAAGGCAAATACAATCTCGAAAGATATGGGAAGTCCGGCTGTGTAGGGTGTGGTCGATGTACAACTGCCTGTTTAGCTGATATCGCCAGTCCGCTGGAAGCTTTTAATGCACTTGCTGAATCAGTAAGAGCAAAAGAAGAGGCGGCGCGATTAGTCAGGGAGATAGCATCGGAAGAACACCTCTATTCACCTGATGCTGCGGAACTTGTTAAAGTCATCAATCTGACAGAGAGTGAGAAAGCTTTCGAGTTTAAGTTTATGAGCGGTAAAGAACTCGGACATAGACCAGGGCAATTCGTCGAAGTATCTATCGCAGGTATCGGCGAAGCACCTATCTCGATATCTACCTCGCCGACAAGAGGAAAGACGTTCCAACTTGCGATCCGGAATGTCGGTGATGTCACAAATGCTATACATCAAATGAAAAAGGGTGCAAAAGTAGGTATACGCGGGCCTTACGGCAACGGTTTCCCGCTGGATATGCTCAGCGGAAAGGACATTCTCTTCGTTGCAGGAGGTATCGGACTCTTCCCGCTGCGCTCTTTAATACAATATGTTATCGACCGCAGGGATGCCTACGGGAAAGTCACTTTATTATTCGGAGCACGCTCGCCATCGAACCGTCTCTTTGTAGATGAACTCGCGGAATGGGCAAAGAATCCCGAAATTGAATTTCATGAAACAGTAGATGTGGGAGACGAGAACTGGAAAGGCAATGTGGGAGTAATTACCAAGTTAATCCCGAAAGTTGAAGTGGATCCCGATAAAACAGTTGCTATAATAGTTGGTCCACCGGTATTTTACCGGTTTGTTATCGGTGAACTGAAGCGAAAGGGGCTGGCGGATGAAAATATAGTCATGTCCCTCGAGCGCCGGATGAAGTGCGGGGTTGGGAAATGCGGTCATTGCCAGATTAACGGTGTATACGTATGTCAGGAAGGACCGGTATTTACACTCGCGCAGCAAAGAAATCTGAGGGAGGCAGTATAATGAAACCAAAGGTAGCATTCTTTGATTTTACGGGATGCGAGGGGTGTCAGCTTGATGCACTGAATCTTACTGCAGAAGAAGTGCTTGATCTGCTTGCCGCCGTAGATATCGTGAATTTCAGAGAAGTAAAAACTGAACGAGAAGATAATTACGATATAGCTTTTATTGAAGGAAGTATTACAAGAGAGTCAGAAATACTACGTCTACAAAAAATCCGTGACCAGGCAAAAATCGTTGTCGCACTGGGAGCCTGCGCCAGTACCGGCGGGCTCAACTGCTTGAAAAATTTTGTACCTATGGATGAAGGGCTGCGGATTGTCTACGGGAAAGATGCTAAATACTATGATACGATCCCTGCGCGTCCGGCAGATGCTGTAGTTCGTGTAGACTACTATGTGAGAGGATGCCCCCCAAATACAGCTGAACTTCTCAAAGTAATTAAAGCGCTCCTGCTTAACAAAAGGCCCGATATCCCCAATTATCCTGTTTGCGTTGAATGTAAAATGGCAGGCAACATCTGTGTTTTCGAACAGGGAAAAACCTGTCTCGGACCGGTATCCAGAGCGGGCTGCAATGCCATATGTGTAAGCAGTGGTCGTCACTGTTGGGGTTGCAGAGGTCCCGTTGACAATCCTAATGTCGATTCCGAGAAAGAAATACTTAAGAAATACGGACTTACAGTAGAACAGGTCCTCGAGAAATTCAAGATTTACAACACATATACGGAGGTGACTAAATGACACAAATTAACGTGAACGTTAATCAGGTTACCCGGGTAGAAGGACATGGCAACATAGTGTTGAATGTCAACGACGGGAAAATCGAGAACCTGAAATGGGAAGTCACCGAGTCACCGCGTCTGTTTGAAGTGATGCTCCGCGGACGACAATACGAGGATGTACCCCATATCGCTTCCAGAATATGCGGTATCTGCTCCATTTCACATACTACTGCATCGATACAGGCGGTAGAAGCAGCTTTCGGAGTTAAACCTTCCGAACAAACAATGCTTTTACGCAGGCTTCTTTATGATGCCGAACTCCTCGAGAGCCATGTCCTGCATATTCTCTTCCTTGCAGCCCCCGATTTTCTTGGCGTAGGGAGTGTATTTCCTCTGGTAGAAACCCATAAAGATGTCGTCGTCATGGCACTCCGTTTAAAAAAGCTTGCGTATAATCTGGCTGAAGCACTTGCCGGAAGAAAGACTCACCCGCTTTCCTGTATCGTAGGAGGATTTGCCAAACTGCCTAATCCTAACGAATTGAATACACTGCGCGGAAGATTGGAAGATGCTTACGATGACCTCGATGTAACCGTTAACCTGTTTAAAAAACTGAATATACCCGAATTTACCAGGGAGACAGAGTACATTGCGCTTAGTAACCCTAATGAATATGCTTTCATTACCGGTCAAATAGCTTCTTCCGATACCGGTGTTACGGCACTTGAAAACTATTTAGGAGTAACAAACGAATTTTGTGTACCGCACTCAACGGCAAAGTACACTAAAAATAACAGGGATTCCTATATGGTTGGAGCATTATCCCGATTCAATGTTAACCATGAACAATTATTGCCGCAGGCAAAACGTGCAGCCCAGGAACTCGGATTGAAAGCCCCCTGTCATAACCCGTTTATGATCACTGTAGCCCAGCTGGTGGAAAGCTACCACGCACTTGAAGAAGCAATCGATATTATCGATACGCTGCTCAGTAAAGGGCTCAAGGAAGAAAAACCCGACATAAAAGTAAAAGCCGGGAGGGGGGTCGGAGCAGTCGAGGCTCCACGCGGTATTCTTTTCCATGACTACACATTTGATGAAAACGGAATATTGACTCAAGCTAACTGTATTATTCCCACGAACCAGAACCATAACAACATCCAGAAAGACATGGACAAACTCGTTCCTACCATATTGGATAAAACAGAAGATGAGATCCGCCTTTTACTGGAAATGCTGGTCAGAGCATATGACCCATGCATTTCCTGTTCGACTCATTTATTGAAGACGTCTTTTATAAAGTAGTGACTCCATAGTCTTTTTATTACGTGATTTCAAATTGTACTTCTACGGATCATTACAAATCCGTAGAAGTACTTACCGGTCGGGGTCGTCGGTATACACTGGAAGGAATACAGTAAAAGTGCTACCTGCACCCGAACTGCTCTTGACTTCAATGCTGCCTTCGTGGCGTTCCACTATTCCTTTTGAAATTGCCAGTCCCAACCCCACACCTTTACCTTCTTCCTTTGTTGTGAAAAACGGAGTAAACAGTCTGTCCATATTTTCCGGAGTAATTCCGTATCCGGTATCCTGAATGCTTACGGCTATACGGTTATCGCTATCTGTTTTTGTGACAACGGTAATTGTACCTCCATCGTGTATCGATTGTATCGCATTGATAATGAGGTTTATAAAAACCTGTTGTAGCTGTGCGGTATCCCCTTTTACAATAGACGGATATGCCGTATCATTCCGGACTATTTTGACATTGTTCATTTCCGCCTGGTGATTAACCAATGCTATTGCCTGGTCTATTACTTTTCCTATCTCAACAGGTGCAAGTACAGGCTCCGTCTGGCGGGCAAAATCAAGAAGACCGCGTACTATTTGTGAACAATGGCTGACAGCGGTCTCTATCTTTGTAAGATTTTCCAGCGCTTCTTCTTTCTTTAGAGAATCGTTTACAAGCTTCTTTGCCATTAATTTGCTATAAACAAGCACTCCTGCAAGAGGGTTATTAATCTCATGTGCTATCGAGGCGGCAATTTGCCCGATAGCATTGAGTTTTTCCGACTGAATAAGTTGCTTTTGTGTGATCTCCTGTCTCTTGATGGACCTGTTAAGCTCTTCATTCAATGAAACTATCTCTTTATAATTATCCATCTGTTGTTCCAGGTAGTTAAAAAGGGTAGCAACGAGGCCGCTGAGCAGATAAGCAAAAGCTGCAAAAATAAAAATACGGTATAGCGAATAAGGATCATAGTGAAAAATAAATACGTGAGGTAATAATATACAGAGAAAGACAATTCCGCTCACCATTACACCTCGTAATCGATATATGATTGAAGCGTAAAGAAGCGGATAGAAAAACATTATCACATAAATATCATGTAGGCCTGTGAGAACTCCATAGTAGATATAAGTGAATACCGCTGTAATTGATAAAATGATCCAGAAATGTATATTCTTTATTCCGGTCGTCGATTTGGACCTCAACAAAAGTTCGATTAATTTCAAATTATCTTTGCGTTGCACCTGCATGTCCTGATATTCTCTTTCACGGCCTTCAGCGGCGTTATTCTTGTCGTTACTTTCATTATTCATGCCGGTCAATACCTTTTACCGGTTCCCCCATGTTGCCCCGGTACTGTTTAAATATTATGCTAATCTACAAAAGTATATAATATTGCCTTATGATCAGTGTATGTATTGTACAGGTTCGTATAGGTAAGAGCAGTAGAACCCGCCGCGTGAAAAATATGCCTGTCTACTAATACGCTGCACTCAGGATAATTCGTTAACGGTAACCCACCCTTCTTTCAAGGCACGTACCACCGCCTCGGTCCGTGAGCTTATCT
>CAZAIO010000126.1:1279-7348 GCA_964485235.1 uncultured Dehalococcoidales bacterium | reverse complement strand
AGGACAAGCTGACCGTTATGACAGAATGGACAGCGGAAGTTGCACCGACTCAGGTAGAGCACCGTCGCCAGCTTCCCCGGATAGTCTATTAGCGAAGTCCCCTTGGTCCCGGCTATCGTCATCGATCGAGAGTTTCCTTTCCTGAAGTTCCGGAATGAATGTATTTCTTACCTCGAACTCTTTTACCTTGCCCTTGTTCCACTGCTTCACCGGGCGGAAATAGCCTACGATTCTGGAATATATTTCCGTGTCCGCTCCGCATGCCGGGCACTGTTTTACCTCGCCCCGGATATATCCGTGTTCCGGACATACGGCGAATGTAGGTGTGAGCGTGAAATACGGCATTTTAAACCGCTCCGCTATTCTCATGATCAGGTCGCGTGCCATTGCCGGGTCGTCGATGCTTTCTCCCAGGAAGCAGTGGAATACAGTGCCGCCCGTATACTGCTGCTGTAATTTGTCCTGAAGAGATAGCGCCTCGAACAGGTCGGCTTCAAAATCGGCGGGCAACTGGGTGGAATTGGTGTAGTACGGCTCGTCCGTTCCCGCCGATTTGATAGCGGGATATTTCTCGCGGTCGAGCCTTGCTAGGCTGTAGCTCGTGCCCTCGCCGGGCGTTGCCTCGAGGTTATAGAGGTTGCCGGTCTGTTCCTGATACTCGTTCAGCTTTTCCTTCATGAAATGGAGCACTTTGAGCGCAAATAACCGTCCCTCTTCCGTATTCAGCCCGGCACCCATAAAGTTCATACATGCTTCGTTCATACCGATCAGGCCTATCGTTGAGAAATGGTTGGTCCAGTACTGTTTCGACCGCTGTTTGATAGACTTGAGATAGAAAAGGGAGTAAGGGAAAAGGCCTTCGCCGGTGAGCCTCTCCAGAGCTTTTCGTTTCACTTCGAGGCATTCCCGTGCAAGGGACATCATCCTGTCCAGCCGCTCAAAGAACGCTTCTTCGCTCTTCGCGAGATACGCGATCCGGGGCATATTGATGGTCACCACGCCGATGCTGCCCGTGAGCGGGTTGGAGCCGAATAGCCCGCCACCGCGGCGCTTGATCTCCCGCACATCGAGACGCAGGCGGCAGCACATGCTCCGCGCATCTTCCGGCTTCATGTCCGTATCCAGGAAGTTGGCAAAATAGGGAATACCGTATTTTGCCGTCATCGCCCAGAGGGTATCCAGCGCCGGGTTAAAGGGGTCGAAGTCCTCCGTGATATTGTACGTGGGTATCGGGAAGGTGAATATCCTGCCCCGTGCGTCGCCTTCGCTCATTACCTCGGCAAATGCGCGGTTCAGGATGTCCATCTCCGGCTGGAAATCTCCATAGCTCACGTCTTTCGCTTCGTTGCCCAGTATAACCCCCTCGTCCCGGAGATAAGACGGCGGTGTGAGGTCGAACGAGAGGTTGGTGAAAGGCGTCTGGAAACCGACCCTGGTGGGCACGTTGAGGTTAAATATGAACTCCTGAAATGCCTGTTTGGTCTCTTTATAGCTCAGCCCGTCGTACCGGATGAATGGGGCGAGGAGCGTATCGAAATTTGAGAACGCCTGTGCTCCGGCGGCTTCCCCCTGAAGCGTATAGAAGAAGTTGACTATCTGTCCCAGAGCGCTCCTGAAATGCTTTGCGGGAGCGCTCTCCGTCTTTCCCGATGTTCCCTTGAACCCCTGGAGCAGCAGGTCCCGCAGGTCCCACCCGCAGCAGTACGCGCCGAGTGTGCCTAGGTCGTGAATATGGAAGTCCCCCTGTGCATGTGACTCCCGTACTTCCGCAGAATAGATATTTTCCAGCCAGTAGTGCGCGATAATGTCCGACGAAATGTAGTTGTTCAGACCCTGGAGCGAATAGCTCATGTTGCTGTTCTCCCGGGTACGCCAGTCGCTTTCGCCCAGGTAGCTGTCGACCATCTCGTTTGCCCTGGTGAACAGCTCCTGCATTTTCCGCAGCCGGGCATGCTGTTCGCGGTAGAGGATATACGCCTTGGCGACTTCGGAGTGTCCCTTTTCTATCAATATTTTTTCAACAAGGTCCTGCACCTCTTCGACATCCGGAACACGCAGCCCCCGGCAGGTGATCTCCAGTATGCTCACCACTTCGCGGCATACTTTTTCCGCCTTCTCCGGATCCGTGTCGTTCACCGCCTGCATTGCCCCCTGCACCGCCCGCCGGATCTTTTCTTCATCGAAGATAGCCACCCGCCCGTCCCTTTTTCTGATCTGTCCGACTTTTCCCAGCAACATGGTCCTGCTCCTTTCCGGCTGTTTTATTGCGCCATTTAAAAAAAATACCCGGACCTCCAGGGCCCGGGCTGAATGTAGTTATTGTAATAACTGCTCCCATTCCCCGGAGAGGTCGCCAAAATTCATACTTTGAGGTAGGTCTCCCGGCTTCCAGTTCCTCCTACTTGCAGCGCCTTCCCGGTGAATATAACCCCGGTGGCATGGTGCCACGTTCGTCCCTGGTTACGGTTGCGGGGACAGCGACGGAATCACACCGTCTTCCCTGTTATGCACATGCTCGCACCTCAAAGCAGAGTTCTTTTAATTTAATGTGCAGAGCATCATTATATATCCAACATTTAGTACTGTCAATAGGATATAACGGCATATGTTGTGTATAAGTTTATATAATTTTGTCAGGTTTTTCCTGTTTACATCTTATTAATATTTGAGAATGCTACCCACTATACAGCACTATACAGCGTATTATAAATGGGTTATGATTAGGCAAAGCAAGCTATGCAGAGTCCGTCAGGAGGTAATTCTTTTTTGAATATGTAAATGCTGCCCTTTAAAACAGGTCTTCAGCGGGACCTTTTAATACCTGCAGGGGAGGAAGTGATGAAGATACAGGTAATTACGGACAGCACATCTGATATTCCCGATCATATTGTCGACGAGCTTGGGATACATGTGGTCCCGGTATATGTGAACTTCGGCGACAAGTCTTACCGGGACAGGATTGATATCAGCAGTGACGAATTTTATGCAATGCTTCAATCCTCGCCTGTTCATCCTCAGACGTCGCAACCCAACCCGGAGGACTTCACAAGGGCGTACAAACAATACTGTGATACCGTTCATGGTATAGTATCCATCCATATTTCTTCGAAGATAAGTGGAACATACAACTCGGCAAATGTAGCAAAGAAGACTTTAGATACTCGGTGTCCCATCGAGGTGATCGATTCCAAATTCAACTCCGCCGGACTGGGACTGGTGGTTATAGCGGCAGCCCGGATCGCTCGTACCGAAGCGGCTCTTCCTGTGGTAAAAGCCGAGGCGCTTAAAGCGGTGAGCCAGGTCGGCATGTTCGGTATGTTCGAGACTATGAAGTACCTGGCGCGCAGCGGCAGGGTAAGTAAAACGATCGCCGCGGCTTCACGAATCCTGAACGTGATGCCTCTCCTTACGTTTCATGATGGCGAGATCGTGCGTGCCGGCCTCGTACGTACTATCGGCAAAGGTATGGACCGTATTTACGATTATATCCGCAGACATGCACCGGTTAGTGATCTTACCATTGTTCATAGTGAAGTCGAAGACCAGGCGGAAATATTAAAGCAGCGCCTGAATGAATTTCTTCCCGAAGATAAGATAACTGTAGCCGGACTGGGAGCGGCACTCGGAGTCCACGGTGGTCCCGGAGTACTGCTCGTCGCCATCAGAATGTCAGGAAAATAATGAGCAAGGAGGTTATACAATGGCTATACAGCAGATAGTGCTGCTCATTATCAACATTGTCGGAGGAGCAGCCGTCATCGGCAGCTATGTTTTCGGGCTCAATGCCCAGGCGGGAGGGGCAAACATACTCTGGGGAGGTGTTCCTGAAAGTATAAGGCCGATATACGGGATCTCTATGATCCTGTCCGCGTTGGGATATTTCGCTTTCATCTACTACATTTTATTCCGGCTCGATCCGTCCGAAGTAAGCATTGCCGGTCTATTCAAATTCAGTCTTTTTTACATCATTTTCGTGTTCATGCTTATACCTTCGGCGTTCTGGATGCCGTTGACGAATATGTATGTAGGCAGTCCCTCTACGGGGATATGGGTAGCGGTGCGTACAGTGCTTGCTCTTGTCGGGCTTGCCTCTATAGCGCTTCTGTGGGCGCTACTCTCCCTTCAGCAGGGCAAGATCCCCGGCCTTTCATACGGGCTTGCCGTTGCCGGCAGCGGCTATTTTGCGTTTCATACGGCGATTCTCGATGCAATTATATGGGCGGCGCTTTTTAAATAGGAAGGGGCTCTGCCGGACCGGACAACACACCGGGCCCGGGGACAGGAGTCCGGTCCGGCGATATATGGACAGAAGGTCTCAGGTGTTATACCATAATCTGGTAAACTTCTATACGATATATCAGGAGGGCCGGTATGCCTGCATCTGAAACATTCTGGGAACAGATAGGAACGTTCAACGAAGTGACGTTTCCCGTCCAGTTACTCCTGCTCGTCCTGGCAATCGTGCTCACATTTTTAATGGTCTTCCGGTCCGGCAATGTGACGGATATACTTATCAAGGTGTTCCTTTTCATTGCATTTGTCTGGAACGGAATAGTGTTTTTTCTGATATTCGCCTGGAGCATGGCTTCCATGGTTTTCAGCGCGCTCTTCATCATTGTGGCAATACTGTTTTTTATAGATATTTTCAAAAAGAGGATAAGGTTTCAGTTTCCTTCAAAAGGAGGGCGCCAGTATATTACGACTATTTTTATTATCCTGGTGTTCCTGTACCCTCTGGCGGGTGTGCTGTTCGGGCGGTATTATCCGTATAACCTGATGCCGATGTCGCCTTCTCCGCTTGTGGTCTTCGCTATTTCTTTAATGTCGGCTGCTCTCCCGCATGTCGACCGGAAAGTGTATGTTGTTCTGCTCATCTGGGCGATACTCTACCTGCCTGTAGGTCTTGGAATGCTCGGCTGTTACGAAGACTGCATTCTCCTGGTCGCCGGCATCTACGGGCTTGTTGCACTGGTAACGTACTGGACAACTGTCACAGCGAGACACCGGTTCTTCTAGGAAGGTGATGTAATATAGTTAGCAGGGAGGGAAGGACAATGGCTGATAAAGTGGAATTCTATTGCTGGGTACGGTGAACTACCTGTCGCAAGGCGAAAGAGTTTCTTTTGCAACGGCGTGTAGAGTTCAATGACCGCGATTTTTTCAAAAATCCCTTCAGCAGAGCCGAGATTGAGGACCTGCTCGGAGGTAGACCTGCTTCGGAAATGTTCAATTTCAGAAGTCCCAGCTTCAAACAAACGGGACTGGACAGGAATACCTTAAATGAGGCCCGGCTTATCGATATGATGCTGAAAGAGCCGAGGCTTGTTCGCAGACCTGTAGTGCGTATCGGGAATGATGTGTACTTCGGCGCAGATAGGTCGGTGCTGGAGAAGCTGCTCGGATGACGTGGAACGGCTGGACCCGGGAAACTCCTGTAACCTGCCTGCCCGGCACATCAGCCGGTACCTCGATACCGCAGTAGGCCGGTACACGTAAATGGCGGAACATGGTACAGGAAGAGAGGATCAGGCCGCTAAACCGTAATACGGTACAGAAGGGGCACTATGTGCTGTACTGGATGCAGGCGTCGCAGCGCGTGGAATACAATCACGCATTGGAACTCGCCATTGACCGGGCGAACGAATTACAGCAGCCTCTTCTGGTCTATTTCGGGCTTACCGATGCTTTTCCCGAAGCGAATGAACGGCATTATCATTTCATGCTGGAAGGGCTGAACTATGTTCGCGAGCAGTTGCGTGACAGAGGCATCGGCATGGTCGTCGAAAAAACCTCTCCTGAGACCGGCATCGTAAAGCTTGCCGTAGAAGCCTCGCTCGTGGTCTGCGACTGCGGTTACCTTATGGTACAGAGACGATGGCGGCGATATGTCGCGGAACATATAAACTGTCCGCTGTTGCAGGTGGAGTGCGAGGTAATTGTTCCCGTAGAGGTGTCGTCCGATAAAGAAGAGTACTCTGCCGCAACGTTGCGGCGCAAGCTTGCCCGTATTGTCCACCGGTATATGGCACCGCTCGAAGAGAGTTCTCCCCGGATCGACTCCACCCGCCT
>CAZAIO010000126.1:0-1179 GCA_964485235.1 uncultured Dehalococcoidales bacterium | reverse complement strand
AACTGGTTGTCCGGCGGGAACTGAGCATGAATTTCGTTCATTACAATGAGCGGTATGCATCATTTGACGGCCTTCCCGCCTGGGCAAAGCGTACTCTGTCGGAACATGGCACTGACAACAGGGAGTACCTGTATTCTCCGGCGGAGCTGGAGCGGGCGCAGACGCATGATCCCTACTGGAACGCGGCGCAAAGAGAGATGATGGCAACGGGCAAGATGCACGGCTATATGCGCATGTACTGGGGTAAGAAGATACTGGAATGGTCGGCGAACCCCGAAGAGGCATATACTACTGCGCTTTCCCTCAACAACAAATATGAGCTCGACGGCAGGGACCCGAACGGTTTTACCGGTGTCGCCTGGTGCTTCGGCAAACACGACCGTCCGTGGGCGAACCGGCCTGTGTTCGGGAACATTCGCTATATGAATGCTGCCGGTTTGAAACGTAAGGTCGATATCGAGAAGTACGCAAGGAGATATGGTTGAGAAGACATGCCTTGTCTGGTACCATGTCCGGAACGCTTTTTGCGGGCCGATAATTATTCTAGCCGGTAAAACCTGAGAAACAGGAAGGAGAAGCTAATGGATAGTCCACAAGGAAACGAGGACCTGATCGCATATTGCGGGCTTTACTGCGGAGACTGTCACGGTTTTCAGCAGAAGATACCGGACCTTGCCAGAGATTTGCGGAAAGAGCTCAGGCAGTCGAAATACAAGAAGTTTGCCGATTCTATGGCGGAATATAATTTCGGTAAGACATTCAAGGACTACGATACATGTTATGAGGTCCTCGGGGCGATGGTGAAGTTCCGCTGTCATAAGGGGTGCCGTGAGGGAGGCGGCCCACCGTTCTGTAAAATGAGACAGTGCTGCCAGAAGAAGGGAATACAGGGATGCTGGGAGTGCGACGATTTCGAAACGTGCAGCAAGCTCGATTTCCTGAATTCAGTCCATGATGACGGACATATAAAGAACCTCAAGCTGTTGAAAAAGAAGGGCACGGCGGAGTTTATACAGGGCAAGCGTTACTGGTAGGAGAGGTTCCGGTTCTATTGTTATGGCGCAGGTACACAACCGCTAAACATGGTATAGGTGAAGAAGGCGTAATAGTCCGGATGCTTCAGCATGAAGTCCGGCGATTCCGGTTCGCATAACCGCCGGTATTCGGCGAGGTCGTCAG
>CAZAIO010000125.1:0-7386 GCA_964485235.1 uncultured Dehalococcoidales bacterium | reverse complement strand
TTTTTAATATTCCCATACTGGTAGCATCGAGTTTCAGTCATGCACCGGGGACTTTAATTCATGGAGGGATTGCGATGGAAATAAGAAATAAAGTACGCGGTATAGCACATGACATGGATGTCGCGAAAGTAACTGTAGTAGGTGTGCCGGACCGGCCCGGTATTGCCTCTTCGATATTCAAGACACTGGCGGAGGCCGGTGTCAGCGTGGATACAATTGTACAGAACGCGAGCATCGATAATATTACGGACCTGTCATTTACGGTTTCCCGCGGTGCTCTGGAGCGTGCGCTTAAGCTCGTTAAGCCTATTGCGGACAGCATCGGGGCGAGGGGATGTGTGGGTGATTCGACACTGGCGAAGGTAAGCGTAATAGGTACCGGCATGCAAAACACACCCGGTTACGCTGCAACGATGTTTGAAACGCTGTCAAATAACGATATTAATATACAGCTTATCACCACATCGGAGATAAGGATCACCTGTATTATTTCCGAGAAGGAAGTAGATAAAGCGGTAAAGGCCTTGCACAAGGCTTTTGAACTTGAGCAAGCTGAAGCATAAAGCTAAACAGATACTACTTCTTTAACATCGGGGATCTCTTCTTTCAGCAGCCGCTCGATGCCGTTTTTCAATGTCATAGTTGACATAGGGCAGCCGGCGCATGAACCGGTAAGACGGACACTTACTATACCGTCACGCACGTCGACCAGTTCTACATTGCCGCCGTCGGCAATAAGGGCAGGCCTGATTTTTTCTATAACAGCTTCGACTTTTTCTTTCATGAGAGCTCCTTCAATTCCACTGATATTAGAATAAGACTTAAAAGTAGCACAGCGAAAAAATGGTTGTCAAGCTGCTACGGGAAAAACGACGGTTGAAATATGTCGCCCGTTTTATTAATATTGCTCAACTAAAATAATCAGTACGGTATATGCAGGAGTGATTTGATATTGGATATCGCTTTGAATTACGGGTATACTTCAGTTTGAACATTACGGGAATACATGATACCTTACTATCCGACGGAGACTGTGCATGTTTGACACAAGTGACGAAAAGGCACGATTAAGACGACAGATGACCAAGGAAGCGATCGACCTGGCAATGCAGGGACGCTGGAAGGAAGCTATATCTGTCAATAAAGCGATAATAGAAAATGTTCCTGTCGACGTTGATGCATTCAATCGATTGGGCAAAGCATATATGGAATTGGGCGAATATGATAAAGCGAAAGAAGCATATAATGGCGCTCTGGAACTCGATTCGAATAATGCGATTGCTAAAAAAAATCTGAGCAGGTTGTCTCAGCTAAAAGACGTTCCGGCAAAGGTAAAAGAGGAGCGTCCGAAAGCGGCTCCGCATATTTTTATCGGTGATGTAGGGAAAGCCGGAGTGTTTAATCTTCATGAAGTTGCGCCCTCATCCGTATTGGCGAAGATGTCGGCAGGCGATCAGGTCTTTCTTAAAATACAGGGGCAGCAGCTTATGGTTGAAAATGAGGATGGTGAGTATCTGGGAAAACTGGAACCGCAATACGGCTACAGATTGTCCCGGCTTATGGAAGGCGGTAATGAATATACTGCTGCCATTGTGAGCGTTGATGATAGCAGAGCGAGGGTCATTATCCGCGAAGTATTTCAACATCCCAGCCAGACGCAGCGGATCTCTTTCCCGGCGAGGGCTTTTGAGGGATTCAGGCCTCATATAAAAGACTCACTGCTTCGCCAGGGAGGAGCAGAGGATGATTACGTTGAGGAAGTGGAGGAGATCGATTATGGAGACCTGGACGAGGGTGAACTCTTGCCCGATGGTTTTTCCATTCTGGAAGAACGGGTACCGGTCGACGACATGGCTGATGAAGATATGCTAGAAGAGGAGTAACAATATGGGAACTGGAACCATTATACCGGTCGGCATCGAAGATGAAATGAAGAACTCATATCTCGATTACGCGATGAGCGTCATCGTTTCACGGGCGTTGCCGGATGTGCGCGATGGTCTGAAACCGGTGCACAGGCGCATTCTGTATGCGATGCAAGACCTTGGTTTGAGGCATGAAGGACCGTATAGAAAGAGCGCCCGTATCGTCGGAGATGTGCTCGGTAAATATCATCCGCATGGCGACTCATCGATATATGATGCTATGGTGAGAATGGCTCAGGACTTCTCGATGCGTTATCCGCTGGTCGACGGCCAGGGCAACTTCGGCAGTATGGACAATGATCCGCCGGCGGCAATGCGTTATACCGAAGCCCGACTGGCGAAGATCGCATCTGAAATGCTCGTCGACATCGACAAAGAAACAATTGATTTCAGCCCTAACTTCGATGACAGTCTGAAAGAGCCGGTGGTGCTTCCGGCGCGATTGCCTAATTTATTAGCGAACGGGTCCTCCGGGATCGCCGTCGGTATGGCGACCACCATTCCGCCGCATAATTTAACCGAGCTCTGCGATGCGATCAAATATCTCATAGACAATCCCGAGGCGGAGATCGATGACCTGCTTCAATTTGTCAAAGGGCCCGACTTTCCCACTGCCGGTATTATCTGGGGACGCGAGGGAATCTATAATGCCTATGCCACAGGGCAGGGAAAAATAATCGTCAGGGCGAAGATCACGGAAGAGACCCGGAAGAGCGGTCGCGATCAACTGGTGATTACGGAATTACCATACCAGACAAATAAAGCTGCCCTGGTTGAACGGGTGGCTTTAATGGTCAAGGAGCGGAAGATCGAGGGCGTCAGCGAGGTCCGCGATGAATCCGACCGCCAGGGTATGCGTGTGGTAATCGAGCTTAAGAAAGATGCTCAGCCGAACAAGATCATCAACAATCTCTATAAATTCACCCAGATGCAATCGGCAATATATATAAATATGCTGGCGCTGGTGGATGGGCAACCACGGGTCATTAATCTTAAAGAAGCGCTTGTCTGCTACATAGAGCATCGGAGGGAAGTGATCACCCGGCGCAGTCAGTTCGAGCTCCGCAAAGCTCAGGAAAGAGCGCATATACTGGAAGGTTTTCTGATCGCACTCAGAAATCTTGACGAAGTTATTAAAACCATACGTGCGTCTGAGACCGTTGAAATGGCACGGACTAATCTAATGAGTAAATTCGAGCTTTCTCAGATACAGGCGCAGGCAATTCTCGATATGCAACTTCGCCGTCTGGCTCATCTTGAACAGCAGAAAATCACCGACGAGTACAATGAAATAGTAAAGAACATTGCATACCTGGAGGACCTGCTTGCCAATCCGAAAAAGGTGCTCTTCCTCGTACAGGAAGATGTTATGGACATCAAGGAAAAATACGGCGATAAAAGGCGTACCTTAATTCGAAAGGACGAGGTAGAGGAGTTTCAGGAGGAAGACCTTATCCCTCACCAGAATGTGGTGATTACGTTGAGCGAACAGGGGTATATCAAGAGAATACCCGCTGCAACGTATCAGAAACAGCACCGGTACGGACGGGGCATTATCGGTATGACAACCCGGGAAAATGACCTGGTGGGTCACCTGCTTGTAGCGGATACCCACGATAATCTGCTTTTATTTACCAATCGCGGGAGAGTGTACCAGTTGAAATGCTATGATATACCGCAGGATGTAACCCGGGCTACACGGGGAACTGCAATTGCCAACGTCGTGCCTATCGATCCCAAGGAACAGGTGACCGCGTTGATGCTTAAGAAAGGCGCGGTACAGGGACGGTATATCGTCATGGCTACTTCCAAGGGTATCGTGAAGAAGTCCAGCCTGGACAAGTTTGCAAATGTGCGCAGCAGCGGGCTTATCGCAATGAAGCTGTCCGAGGATGAAGAGCTGATCGGCGCTTGTATAGTCAGTGAAAACGACAGAGTGATTTTGATTACGAATGACGGAATGGCAATCAAGTTCAATATAAACGATTTACGCGTGGCTTCACGGACCAGTGGCGGTGTGCGGGGAATCAGATTGAACCCCGGTGACCGTCTGGTGGGAATGGGGAGCGTCTTTCCCAATGCCCATATACTCACCGTAACGGAGGACGGTTTCGGGAAACTCAGCCGAATCGATAGTTATCCGGTCCAGGCTCGTGGCGGGAAGGGTTTACGGGCCCATAAAGTGACGGATAAAACAGGCCAGGTAATAGCGGGTGCAGTAGTGCCGGCAAACCAGCACCTGATTATCATCACGGCAAAGGGTATTGTGATACGCATCTCAGTTGATGATGAGATACCGCTCCAGGGTAGAGCTACACAGGGTGTGCATTTAAACAGGCTGGAAGAGGATGACAGGGTCACCTCTGTGGCTTTTCTTAATGAGCCGATAATCGAAGAGGAAGAGAAGACACAAGCTGGTTGATATATTTGCAGTTCGCTTTTAAAGGGTAGCCCGGTTCCGTGGTTAATACATGGTACACTATACAAAACCGGGTATACTTTTCTGCACATGTCCGACGAAAGGAATGAAATGAGAAAATATTGTTTGATAGCGGCATTTTTGGCGGTGGTATTTCTGCTGGGCTGTTCGGGACCGCGTATCACTTTACCGGAACCGCAGCGGGAAGTAAAAGAGACTGTGGTGGCCGGGACCGCCTTTTCAACCTGGATAGATGAATCGTTTCTTATCAGTCCTGACAGCCGGCATATTGCATATGTAGAAAAGGTTGGGGATAAACAGGTTGTGGTGCTGGATGGGAAGAGGGGGAAAGAATATGATGAGATTTACCGGTACTGGCTTGAGTTCAGCCCTGACAGTCAGCATATGGCATATGTCGCAATGGAAGGCGACCAAAAAATCGTGATCGTCGATGATGTAGAGGGGAAGCCCTATGATGATATCCTCGTACTCACGCCTGTTTTTAGTCCCGACAGCCGGAAAGTGGCATACGCAGCGAAACTGGACGATAAGTGGTTTTCAGTTGTGGAAGGGGAAGAAGGCAAACCGTATGACCGGATAGAATCTTTGAGCTACCGGTTCAGTCCTGACGGAGAGTACGTTTCTTATACGGCAATAGAAGGTGATAAGTGGATTGCCGTCATCGATAGTGTGGAAGGGAAACAGTACGACGAGATAGACCCGGGTACGCCGTTTTTTAGCGAAGACGGTGCCCGTGTTACCTATATTGCGCATGAAGGGGGGAAAGTAGTTGTAGTGATCGATGGCGTAGAGGGCGAGCAGTATGATGAAATAGGACTCGGTATGCCGGTATTCAGCCCGGACGGCCGGAAGGTTGCATATGCGGCAAGACTGGGGAAGGAATGGTTCGTCGTCGCTGACGGCGTTAAAAGCAAAGCATACGATGAAATAAAAACGGGAACGCTCAAGTTCAGTCCGGATAGCGGGAAGCTTGCATATGGAGCAAGCTCCGATGGCGCGTGGTGTGTAGTAGTCAACGGTACTGAAGAGAAGAAATACGGGGCCCTTGGAGAAACCTCTCTGTTGTTCAGCCCTGATAGTCAGCACCTGGCGTATTTCGCCACTCCTCTGGTAACCGGCAGCGAGAGTACACAGGAAGCTTCCCAGGCAGGTAAATGGTTTGCGGTCCTCGATGGTATGGAAGGACAGCCTTATGCCGATACAGCGTTAAACTCCCTCGTGTTCAGCCCGGACAGCCAACGCCTGGCTTATAGCGTGTTGAGCCAGAGCGCACACAGTGGAGAACAACATGCGGAAGAAGAGGGAGGAGCGCATACCCATGAGGATGAAAAATGGTGTGTTGTCGTTGATGGTGAAAAGCAGAAGGATTATGCTGCCACCGGGGAAGGCACGATCACCTTCAGCCCTGATAGTCAGCACCTCGTATATGCAGCTTCGAACGATCTTAAAAGCTGGTTTGTGGTGTACGATGGAGTGGAGCAAAAAGAGTTTGATGGCGTTGCAAAAGTCATTACGTTCAGTCATGACAGCAAGTGGCTTGCTTATATAGGACGGACCGGTGTGAATAGCTATGTCATGGTTAATGCAAGCGAGGGGAAACCGTACGACGGTATACTGATTAGCTGGGGAGGGAAGCTGGAATTTACTGCTCCCGATACTCTTTCCTATCTGGCGGTAAAAGGCGAGGAGTTCTACCTGGTGGAAGAAACGATAGAAGAAGTAGTGAAGAAAAAATAGGGAGCAGAAGCGTAACGGGGAAATGGTTACCAGGATAGGAGTACTGTCGGATTCGCATGTGCGGTCGCTCGCAAGCCTGCCACAAAAAGTAATAGACACACTGTCCTCTGTAGACCTGATCGTTCACGCGGGCGATTTTATCGCATTGCAGGTCTATAAAGACCTTAAAAACCTGGGCGAAGTAAAAGCGGTCCGGGGTAATATGGATGAGGGTGACCTGCGGGAATTGCTTCCCGAAACGGAAATCCTGATTATCGGGGGGAAGAAAGTAGGTGTTATTCACGGTTTTGGGGCGCCGTGGGGGATCGAGGAGCGGATAAGGACCAGGTTCCGCGAAGTCGACGCGATTATATTCGGACACAGCCATATCTCGAAAAACGGGGTCATCGGCGGGGTTCATTTCTTCAATCCGGGCCCGGCAATGCATTCCTGCGGCATCATGGAAATAGCCGGTGACATCAAAGGCACGATCATCAAGTATTAATGTCGCAATAAACGTTCAACCTGCACGGGATAATAGTTAAATTCTTGTGCTCCCTCTCATAATAAGTGTTACGCGCCACCTGCCACAGATGCTGTGAGCTCTGTATCATCATCGAATCGGCAGCCTCGCCCGCCTCTGTGGTCACCAGCGCCGTGCCGGTAGCGTTCTATTGAAATGTCTTTGCGAGGAACCCCGATAATATCGGGGTGACGCGGCAATCTCCGGTCAGGTTATTTTATAAGGGCGTATTTTAAATGAGCCCTGTTATTAGTCCGATATAATCGCAGGCTTCTCAATACAAATAGCTGCCGAAGAATGACTCCTGAGGTTGCCGTGGCTTGAGCATGGGGGCCTCCTGTGAGTTGGTACGCTCATTGTAGCGGGAACGTGTGAAAAGCGCCAGATCTTATTGCTTATTACCTGTGTGCATGGATTGTACCATTGTTACGGTCATCTCGTTTAGATGACGCGTAAAAATACCCTTTTAAACAGTTTATAATTTAATCTAATTGACTAATTATTGATTCGACAACCTTCATCGCTTCATCGTGAGACACATCAAATAATTGAATAACATAGTAAATGCCTTCAGAGTTGAAAGCAAAGGAGTGATTGATATCTTGTGATGAGAAGCCTTTTTTCGTTTTAGTTACTTCTATACCTTCAATTTCAATTATCTCTAAATCTGGATTGCATTCAGGATCTGGTAATCCACTGATATGATTACATTCATTTATAATAATAATTCCTGGTGGTGCTTCAGTATGTGGTACCGCATATGTTATCTTTACTTCAATCTT
>CAZAIO010000124.1:0-7445 GCA_964485235.1 uncultured Dehalococcoidales bacterium | reverse complement strand
AATTCCTCAGTTTGTCGAGGTCTATAAATCCGTCATCATCCACTTCCAGATAAGTTGCCTTGAACCCCTGCTTCTCAAGAGCTTTGGCACTGTTGAGCACAGGAAAGTCCTCGATCTTGGATACGACCACGTGTTTTCCTTTGGAATTGCCGGGAGCCAGTGCTATTCCCTTTAAGGCAATGTTCGAGGATTCAGTGCTTCCGGATGTGAAAATAAATTCCTCCGGCGCTGCACCAAGTGCGCTGGCAAGTATCGTTCTTTTTTCTTCCAGTGCTTCCCTTGCCTCGATGCCCTGGGAGTAAGCAAATTCAGAAGTGGCAACAGCGTATGTATCGAAAAAATACGGTTTCATTGCATCGAGCACCTGGTCGTCCAGGCGGGTGGCGGCTGAATTGTCCAGATAAATCTGCTTTTTATCTAACATATTTCCCCTTTTTATATAAAAAGTGTCACTGTAGAATCTCTGGCCTCATTTATATAAGTGCCGACGGCGCAGTACTCTGAAATCAGGTCATCACGCAGGCTTTCTTTCTTTATTCCCATTATTTCCATAGTCATATCGCAGGCAAGTATTTTACCTCCGAGTTCTTTGAAGTCCTGCAATAACTTTTCCAGGGAAGCTACACCGACCTTTTTCATTTTTCTTTTCACCATCCATTTGCCCAGACCGAGCATGTTCATTTTCGAAAGAGGGCCTTTATCCAGCCCGCCTTTCTTCAAACGTTGAAGTCCCCAGAATGTGAAATAAAGCGAGACTTCCATTCCCATGGCAAGCGCTCCATTTGCAATGATAAGTGCACTGTATACTTTATCCATATCACCGCTGTGTACGATTAACGTAGCTTTGTCAGCCATCACACTTTCTCCCCTTACCTGCGTATTCTGATTTTCCAGATACCGTCTTTCTCCTGAACATCTATAAGCTCAAGGCCAAGAGCTTTCACTGCCATAGGAATCTCTTTTTTGGATGAAGGATGTGTCCCGGTAACTTCAATAATGTCACCCTGTTTTGCTTTTCTTATAGCTTTTCGCGTTTCAATAAGAGGCACAGGACAAGTTTCGTTGATGCAGTCTACCTTTATCTCATCCATAGATTACCCCCTATATTCAGATTCAATAAGATTATATCAAATATAATATTAACATTTATCATGATAGTTTTGCTTTTTACAAAGAATTATAAGTCGATAAAAAATTGTTGAATATAACCTGTGTCACATTTCGGTGGTTGTCCGGAAATGCATCACTGTGTCGACGGGGGAAACAGCACCGGCTGTCAGTTCGATTAGTTTGATTTTTATGGACTTTGTTAAAGCAAACGTTTACAATCATAATATAATGATACGGGTCTTTACCAATATGGTCCGCTCCATTGCTATCCGTATCATATCTGTCAACTAGCTCTATACATATGAAACAGCGACTTCCTTTTATTTTAAATCTCTCACTTGTTTCCGGCTTTGTAATACTAGGATTCAGTATCATCTCTCCTGTTCTCCCTCAATATGCGCTGTCATTCTCCATTTCAGTGGGGCTTATCGGGTGGGCGGTATCGTCATTTGCCCTGGCACGTATGGCGGTGGACATTCCCGCAGGACTGCTGGCGGACCGTATCGGCAAAAAACGGGTAATGGTCATCGGGCTGGTATTTATCGGCCTTTCTTCGATCCTGTCGGGTATGGCGGGAGACTACCTGGTGTTCATTTTTGGACGGATTATCCAGGGAATAGGCTCGGCGTTATATATCACTGCGGCAACCACGTGGATAGCGCAGGTATCGGCTGGTGAATACAGAGGCCGGTTCATGTCAATATATTCCGGCATTATTTTTGCCGCTACATCTTTCGGCCCTGTCATCGGCGGTTTCAGCGCGGTCCATTTCGGTCTCAATGCTCCCTTTTTCGTGTACGGTGGCTTTGCTGTCTGCGGTCTGCTGGCAACAATCCCATTGAAAGAGACCGCGGAACATGAACGAAAAACGCAGTCAAAAGTACGGTTCAAAGACGTTCCGGGTGTCTTTGCGAACAGGGCTTTTCTCCTTGTGAACGTTTCGGTATTTGCACTCTTTTTTCTCAGGTCGGGAGTACGTTCCACTCTTATCCCTCTTTTTACTGCTCTGAATTTGGGCATGTTGGAAGACCAGATTGGTATATTACTGACAGTTGCGGCCGTGTGCACATCCGTGCTTACCTTTCCTTCAGGCTGGCTTTCCGACAAGATCGGTAGAAAATGGCCTATTATGAGTTGCCTCTTTCTCAGTGCGCTTGCGGTTATACTGATTCCCTCTCAAACAGGTATAGGCGGGCTCATTCCTATTATGGTGTTGTATGGTTGTGCAACAGGTCTACAGGGTTCCATCGCTGCCTGGCCTGCCGATGTTGCACCTCAGGATAAACTGGGTACAGCTATGGGAGTGTACCGTGTTATCGGTGATACCGGGATGTTCCTCGGACCGATCACCGTAACATACATCGCCGAATATACGGGCAATTTAACAGTTACTTTTATCCCCTTTCTTGTGCCTGCTATTCTCACTGTTTTTGCAGGTGTTTTAATGATATGGGCTGAGGACCCGACAGCGAGAAAAAAGGACAAAGTCGTCTGACTTTATAATGATATCGTGACTTTTATCATTTCCGGTTGGACATTAGTTTTTTGTACGCCGGTATAATGCGGTAATGAACAGAACGAACAGTATCATCCGGTATCACTCACGCCGCGATTTCCTTCCGGGACATTCTTGCTTCGTTCCATCTTCTCATTTATATTCCCATTATTGTGATTTCGCTATATAATGCCCGGAAAAACCGTCTACAAGTACCATTCTGGTGGTTGCCGCCTGATGGCGATGAACGGCGATCTTCTGGTACTGTTCGGACCTGTGCCATTCTCCTGCCCGTTCTATTGAAGGGAATTCCATAACTATTATTCGGCCTTCCGGCCATTCACCTTCAAGTATCTCGAACTCGTCCGTGGCGACCAGTACCCTGCCGTCGAACGGTTGGATCACTTTCATAAATCCGAAGATATAGCTACGGTATTCCTGCGGATCGTTTACTTTTACATGTGCAATTACATAACCGGGCATAAGACCTCCCTGAAAATATTCGATATGTTATATGTCATGTGCATAGTGCGGTTTCAGTATAAACATACTGCAAAATGATATTTAATGTGTCACCGACTTCAGGCAGCGGTTATCTCGTGAATCAGGATTAAAGTGCCCGTTCAAGGTTTATAGTTTTAGACGGAACAAAGTGGTTCGCACTGAAGAAATGTATCAATTGGGGGTCGTTCCAGTAAACCAGAGTGTTCACTTTTTGAACGCCGAGCATTCTCAAATGGTCCATAAACTCATTGATCAATTGTTCTCCAATGCCTTTATTCTGGTGGTCCGGGTCGACGCCGATGGTATCGAGGGTTGCTTTTTCCCTGTCGATGCCGTATTCTCCCCTGAAAAGCTCTCCCATAACGAATCCCACCACTATTCCATCTTCCTCCGCTACAAGCGATGTCGGCACATAGTCTTCGGATTGTACCAGCCTTTCGAACTTGAGCTTATAGTAGTCCGGTCTGGATGATTTGAGTACTTTTTCATCGATCTTGACCACGGCATCGAAATCACCGGCTTTCATGAGTCTGATATTGAGTGCACTTTTCTCCACGGGACTCCTTTCTTTTCACAGCGGTACTCTACGGTCCGACAGGAATAGCAATATATCTATTTCTTTATAAACGCATTGTGCATGTTTATCGCTTCTTCCGGGTTCTCCTCAAGCGGAAAGCAGCGAATAATTATTTGCGGTATATCCTAGTCCTGCTGCCCGCAGTAGTCAATACCCTTCTTTATTTTTAATTAACCGATAAAAGCAGTACCGGTTGGTATCGGTATGCCTTTATCGTGACATTGTTTATGGTAGTCGGCTGGATGGTCGGGAAGATAACTATGGGTGAATTGAACTTCATATAGCTTTATAAAAAATATAAAGCATTACGGGACGAGAAGAGGCGGGAAAGATAATAGTCAACATTATTAATATATCTCATATAAAGCTGACTACGGTCTATGCTATTCTTAACGACGCTTCGTAATCTTGAATGCGAGTCCGGATACTTTCGGATAATATTCTATTCCGCCCAGTCCTTCGTTGCTGTGGCGAGGCTGAGATGAGTAACCTGTCTGATGGCCGGTAGCTGGGATATGAGAAGGATTACCAGGGCAGAGATGATCGCAATGATATAGGTCCTGGGAAAAATAGTGAGCGTAAAACTCACCAGGTCTTCAGTGGAAGTGCTCATTGACTTGAAAAAGTATTCGCTTATATACCTTCCTGCCGGAACGCCCATCACGATGCCGATTAATCCAATAGCTAAGTTCTCCAGTGTAATCATAGCGGTGAGCATCATATTTCCCGTACCCACTGCGCGCATAATGGCGATTTCCCGTGTGCGTTGAAGAACGTTTACTGTGACCCCGTTGAAAATAATTGCGGCACCCAGGGCAGCGCCCATAGCGAGCATCACCCCGATGAATACCCAGAAGAAGCCCATCATCTGATCGATCAGTTTCTTGGTATCATTGGCGAACTCTACCGAGGCGATCTGCGGTATATTATACAGTTTCTTTAAAAGCGTGAATGACGGTGCGCCGTTAAATGTAAGCAAAACGCTCGTGGCAGCACCCGGTTCGCGTACCATCTTTTGAGCGTCCTCCAGAGGCATGTATATCTGGCCGCCTATGTAGGTGTCCGCAAAACCGGCAATCTTTTTTTTCGTTTCACCGACCGTTCCGACCAGCGGTTCCAGATCCACCGTATCGCCGACTTTGACACCGAGACTATCCTTGAACGATAGAGGGATCAAGATGCCGCCGGATACAACTTCGATAGGTGTGCCGTTCGGTGAGATGAGATTATACATCCTTGAACCGGGTGTCATTCCCATTACGCTGGAGTCGATCGATTCGTTTCCGTACCGGATCCGGTATGGAATTTCCAGGATTGCCTCGGTATTCTCTATTCCATCGATGTTTTTTATATATGATGCGGTTGTTGCCGGTGCCGTACCCTGAAAAACAACACGGGCATCGTATTTCTGAATAACATCGTACTGTGTGGTCAAGGATTTTTGCATGGCGTCTACGAAGGACATTGAGACCATGATAAGTATCACTGCGGATGCTACACCTGTGGCCATAAAAAGGCTGCGACGTATATTACGGAACACATTTCTTAGCGGTAATTTAAACAAGTAGGGCAAATAACGCAGAAACGGCAGAACGATTTCAGGTATGCTCCGGTGCCCGGTTGAAGGTGTGGCGGGGCGCATCGCCTCTGCCGGACGCATTCTCATGGTGGACCATGCCGGTAAAATCCCGGCAAGAAGCGGAATCGTGATGCCAATGATAAGGCCGACAAATATTGTGCCCCATTGTATTTTTATTATGGTGAACGGTATATTGAGCTGTGACGCATACATACTGGTCATACCGGTGGACAAAAGATGTCCTACTATTACACCCAGTATCGAGCCCGCGATGCCCAGTATCAGTGCATATTCCAGATAATGGAATAATATCTTGGATTTGCTGTAACCGATTGCGCTCATAAGTCCGATCTGTATACGCTGTGCTTCTATCAAACGGTTGAGCAGTACGTATATGGTAAGCGAAGCCATAGACAGGAACAGGACGGGAAAAAGGAAAGCGAGGGAAGCGAACTGGTCGAGGTCCTGTTTGAGCAATCTGTTACTTACCTGGTCTTTTCTTTCAACTAGATATGCGGAACGGACACCTCTTATTATGTCGATTTTTCTGGTGCGGATCGATGACTGATCATCTTTTGATGTAAGTCTGCTGATCTTGTATTTTCTCAGCACATCTTTTATGTCAGTGATTATAGTATTATGGGATATAGTGGGTGCGGTTCCGATTGTCAGTTGATTGTATAAGCCTTTCATGTCGAAGATATTTTCCGCCGTCGGTAAAGGCATAAAGAGGATGCCGAATGTACGCGGTGTGGGCATAGGTTCCTGTGCGCTCTTGGCGACCCATATGTATTCAGGACTGGTCACTATGCCGACAATTTTGAAATGTGCCTGACTGCCGTTCCTCTCGATGGTAAGCCAGTCACCGGGTTTAAACTTGTGGTAGTCAGCAAGATGTTTCTCAACCAGTATCTCCCTGCCAAAAGCGTTGCTGAAATAGCTGCCTTCTACTATCTGGACATTATTCAGTACGGGGCGCTCATGAGCCGGCAGCGAGACCACCCGACCTACGACTTTCTCGCCGCTCTGCTCAACCAGATTGATGTTAACATCATTGATAATTCTACCCTCGGCGGTGACGCCGGTGATATTGTTGAGGTCCCATGCCGCATTCTGGTCGATATAATCGACCGTGACCCAATAGTCTGCCATATCGAGTTTCTTAAAGGAGGTCTCGTACGAGTTGCCGAGGTTAAGATATGCGCCGTAGGCGCCGACGAACATGCATACGCCCAGGAGAATAATGAAGATAACCGCTCCGAATTGTACTTTTGATGCTGCGATATCCCGGAAAAGTTTCCTGTGCAGCTTTGATATGGTTACCATTTAAGTTCCTCAGGGTCCAGAGGATGCTCGTTTACCGTAATATCAAATATTTTACCGTCACGGAGACGTATTATACGATCGGCAATATCGCCGACCGGCGCGTTATGTGTGACAATTATTATTGTTTTCCGCTCTGATTCATTCAATGTCCTGAGCAATTTGAAGATAAGTTTTCCCGTCTCAAAGTCAAGACTGCCCGTAGGTTCGTCGCAAAGCAGAATTTCCGGATCGGTAGCGAGCGAACGGGCGATGGCTACTCTCTGGTTTTCCCCTCCGGATAATTTGCTGGGAAAATGATCGGTACGTTCACCTAGACCGACTTCCCGAAGGAGTTCATCTGCCGAACGGCGTTTTTTTGAAAGCTCGGCTGCAAATTCAACATTCTCTTTTGCCGTGAGTGTCGGAATAAGGTTGAAAAATTGAAATACAAAGCCAACCTGCGTGCGGCGATACTCGGTTAGTTTAGCAGCATTGAGCCTGGTGATATCTATGCCGTTTACCACGATAGTACCTGATGTGGGCGTGTCCAGTCCTCCGATAAGATTGAGAAGCGTCGTTTTGCCCGATCCGCTCGGTCCCAGCAACACGATGAATTCGCCTTGCATGATATCGAGCGAGACATTGTTGAGTGCTTTAACCTCTATCTGCCCTATCTGGTATATTTTGGAAGTATTGGTTAACGATATCTGATATTTCTGTGCAACCGACGACTCATCTTTTTTAGTGCTGCTCTCTATCATTTCACTTAACTCAACCTTCTCTATAGTCTACTGCTGCTTTTACCTCTATCGCCACCGGCTATTGCCCGAAGAATCCGGTCGAGCTGGAATTATATGGCTCTTCCAGCACTTTCT
>CAZAIO010000123.1:0-7446 GCA_964485235.1 uncultured Dehalococcoidales bacterium | reverse complement strand
CTTACTTCTAAAGTACCTGTTACTCCGATACCCGCACATGTATAATATAATGCCTATGAAGAGTACTTTTGTCGAGCAGGTGATACAACTCCTCAGCGAAGCCTACGGCTATAAAAAATGGATTCCCGACCGGGACCCCGTCGCCGTGCTCGTCCAAACGATACTGTCTCAGAACACCACTGATAAAAATTCCGACCGCGCCTTTGCGTCCCTTCTCGCCACATTTAAAAGCTGGAACGATATTGCCGCCGCAAATACGCGCGATATCGCCATGCCGATAAGGCTTGGCGGGCTTGCAGATGTAAAAGCAAAATATATAAAAGATGCGCTTTCCGCTATCCAGGCGAAACACCCCGATTTTAACCTGGACTTCCTTCGCAGTTATTCACTGGACGATGCGAGGGAATGGCTCATGCAGTTGCCCGGTGTGGGAATGAAAACGGCAAGCTGCGTCCTCCTTTTTTCACTCGGCATACCGGCGCTGCCTGTCGATACACACGTCTATCGCGTGTCCCGCAGGCTCGGACTGCTCGACGGCGCAATATCGGTGAACCAGGCGCACAAATACCTCGAACGCATCGTACCGGAAAATTCTGTCTATAGTTTCCATATTCTGCTGATAGAACACGGACGAAAGACCTGCAAAGCGCGTAATCCCGATTGTGCAAAATGCGCGGTGGAACATATTTGCCCCGGCAGCACATTGCGCATTAGGCCCGATGCCGGACAGAAAGCGTAAGAATATCACGGCTGCAAGGCAGGCAACTGTACCTTAAACGTGGTGCCGTTCCCAACGATACTGTTCGCTGTTATATCCCCTCCGTGAGCCCGCGCTATCTCCCTGGAAATTGCCAGCCCGAGCCCCGAACCGGTCACGGAAGAAGCCACGTTACCGCGATAAAACCGCTCGAATACATGGGGGACCTGTTCCGCCGGAATTCCGGGACCGGTATCCGAAACATCCACTGTTACAAAGCCGGGAGATCGGTGTTCTATCGATACGGTTACCGTTCCTCCTGCCGGAGTATGTTTTATAGCGTTGTCCAGTAGATTATAAAATACCTGTTCCAGCCGGTCTATATCGCCGGTCACCGTATCCCCAATCCCCGTATTGATCACGAGCGAGATATTTTTCTCTTCGATACGCATTGCGTACATTTCGCGACACTGCTCAAGCAGTTCACGCAGGTCTACAGGCGCTTTCGCCATTTCAACCTGGCCCGATTCAATCCTGGATAGCTCGAGCAGGTCGTTCACCAGCCGCATCATACGCTTCGATTCGTCATTGATAATTCCCGCCGCTCTGGTCTGCGACTCTTTATCTTTTACTGTGCCGTCGAGTATCGCCGTAGCAAATCCCTGAATCGACGTGAGCGGGCTGCGGAGCTCATGGGAGACGTCGGCAACAAAGTTACGGAGCAGCCTCTGAGAATTCCTCACCTGTTCCGCCATCTGGTTGAACCTGTATGCAAGTCTTTCTATTTCCGCGGGACCTTCAGGGATGACTTCCTGTTCGAGTTTACCGCCGGCGATCTCCTCGACGGCCCTGGTGACACGGCTGACAGGCAAATACACCGAGCGTGCCAGGAAAAAGGCGATAATGACCGATATAACAAGCGCAATAATCCCCGCCCATAATAACGGTTTCGTCAGGCTCGCCCACAGGGCGAATGTACCGGCGCAGGGGGCTGCCAGCACCAGTACAGCAGGACTTGCCGTGTCCTGACTTGCCCGGAACATACCGCCGACAAAGTAGGCATTGTACACGAATTTCTGCCTATTCTCAGAAAAAAAAGCACCGCTTGTCTGGACCGTATTCTTATCGGGAAGCAGAATGTCCGGAAAACTTGAAGGTAACTTTTGTTTCACCCCGGCGGGGACGATCTGACGCACGACAGTCCCTTCATCGTCAAGCAGAAAGACTGCAACACGCGTTTCCTCGGACTGTTCCTTGAGCTTTGCCCATGCCTCGCTCAGGGTGGTACGGTCCGCTGATAGTCCTCTGAACTGGACATAGATAGGCTTCGCGACCGCGGTCAACTGGGCAAGTGCCTGCCGCTCGCGGATCTGCTGGCTCCATGCCAGCAATGCCACGGCGACTATGCCCAAGCAAAGCACTATAATGAAAATGTAGGAAAATACAAGGCGTGTTCGCAGGCTCATGTGTCCCTCAACCGGTATTCCCGGACCTGAACCATTACGGCCATTACTCTTTCGCCGGGCCTCCGTCCTTTTTCATTGTCATTTTATATCCCACACTCCTGATCGTTTCGATATTAACATTCGAACCGCTCAATTTATCCCTTATATGGTTGATATGAATATCAACCGTCCTCGTCTCGCCGTAGAAAGCGGTACCCCATACCGATTCCAGAAGCCGGTCTCTCGTCAAGACTATCTCGAAGTTTTGCATAAGCGCAACCAGCAGGTCGAACTCCTTTGTCCGTAACGTCAACGGGTACCCTTCCACCGTTGCTTCCCGCCGGGCTATATCGATACGCAGATTGCCCCGTTCGATTGCCTGCCCTGCTCTTGTCCCCTCCTGGTACCTCCTCAGGACAGCTTTCACCCGCGCCACCAGTTCCCGGGGATTGAACGGTTTTGTCAGATAATCATCCGCGCCCAGCTCAAGCCCTACGATTTTATCGACGTCCTCTTTCCTGGCGGTAAGCATGAGTACCGGCAAATCGCCTTTCTTACGTATCTCACGGCAGATTTCAAGGCCGTCTATATCCGGTAACATGAGGTCAAGCACAACGAGTGAAATGTGCCCCTGCGAAAGAATGGAAAGAGCTTCCTCTCCCGTTCCGGCAGCTACTACAAGGAATCCCTCTCTTTCAAGATAGAGCCTGGCAAGCTCAACGATGTTCGGCTCATCATCGACGATCAATATTGTGGTCATCGGCACGCTCCGTTATTAAATGTGAATTGTTAGCTGTTATGCTAGTACAAATACCGTCATTTGTCATTTTCCTGGAATAGTATAAAGGAAAATACGGCAAGCTGTAATATGTACAGCTTGCCGTAATGCCGTTGTTGTATTCTATTCGACTGCCGCTGTTTCTCTCGGGACGGTAAATTTTACAGTCTCTCCTATGCCGGTGGACTTCCATTCGCCGGAGACACCGTCCGTTTCATAACTGCCGTGCCCCCAGAGAAGGACTCTGCCCCTGCCCCTCGCTCTCAGGTTTATATCCGTTCCGGCAACCACCACACGGACCTTGCTTCCTTTGATCAGTGCTTTACCATGTAGACCGGCGTACTGGACCCATCCGTCCGGATATTCCTTCATGTTTCCATAACCGGTCACGCGGATATCGGCATCACCGCCGGCATCCTGTATCCACAGAACACCATTGCCTCGCAACCACACTATACCGCGCCCCCCCAGCAATGCGATCCCGTCACCATTTGCGACGAGCGTACCGGCACCGGACACGGCAGCCTCTCCATCCTCGATATTGCTCATATCATCGGCACGGACCGGCTGGACCGCTCCCAGGCCTGCGACCACGAACAGGGCCGCCAGTAAAATATATACTACCTTTTTCACAGTGTACCTCCTTGCTTATTGACTGCCTTCAACGGGTGAGTACTGCCGGGCCCGGCACCGCACTTCCATCAAATCATCAGCCTGAGACTATTCTAGGAGTTGATTGTTATCTGCGTATTGTCCGAATGTAAAATCCCTGTAAAAAAACAGGCAAATGGTGAGAAAGAAAAAGGGCGATACAGCCGACCATACAAATAATATGAAGGTACAAAGCGGCACAGGAAAAATGAATACAGGCAAAGTACAGCCTGCCAGGTCAACACAAATAATGCAAGTATGCAGAATTACATTATCGGGACCAAAACTAATTCAGGCCGGGTATGGGGAAACGCTGACATAGGGCAACGACTTCTTCCCGGACTTCGGACTGAAGCTGTTCATTCTCAGGATCAGCCATCACCCGGATAATAAACGATGCCACCTGTTTCATTTCCTGCGTGCCGAAGCCTCGCGTGGTGGCCGCGGGTGCGCCGAACCTGATACCTCCTGCAATTTTCGGCGGGTACGGATCGAACGGTATAGCATTTCTGTTGGCGATAATGCCGCTTGCTTCCAGCGCCTCCTGAGCGACAATGCCGGTTATGCCGCTCGTCGTAAGATCGACAAGCGCAATATGGTTGTCCGTCCCTCCGGTAACCAGCTTGAATCCAGCTTTTTGCAGCTCATCGGCAAGCGTCCGTGTATTGTCCAGAATAGCTTTCTGGTACTCGCGGAACTCCGGTTGTAACGCCTCGTAAAAAGCCTGTGCTTTTCCCGCAATAGCGTGAATAAGAGGCCCGCCCTGAAGCATGGGCATAACTGCGTTGTCTATTTTCGACGCCAGCTCTTTTTTGCACAGGATGAAACCGCTGCGCGGGCCGCGCATCGTCTTATGGCTCGACGATGTCACCACATGGGCATGGGGTACCGGCGTTGGATGAAGACCCGCAGCCACAAGCCCGGCGATATGGGCTATATCAACCATGAGAAACGCGTTTACCCTGTCGGCAATACGGCGAAAACGTTCAAAATCGATAAACCTCGGGTATGAACTGGAACCGGCGATGATCATCTTCGGCCTGTGCTGTAACGCAAGCGCCTCCACCTCGTCGTAGTCGATCATCTCCGTATCACGGTTCAGCCCGTAATATGTAAAGTTAAAGAATTTTCCCGAGAAATTGGCTGGTGCTCCATGTGTCAGGTGTCCCCCGTGACTCAATGTCATTCCCATCACGGTATCGCCCGGCTCGAGCAATGCTATATATACCGCCATATTAGCCTGGCTACCGGCGTGAGGCTGTACATTGGCATGTTCGGCATTGAATAATTGCTTTGCCCGTTCGATTGCCAGTATTTCAATGGCATCGGTATACGGCCGTACGGAGCCGTTTCCCGACGGATAACCGTACGTATACTTATTGGTCAGAATGGAACCCTGCAAGTCCAGCACCGCTTTGCTTGCATAGTTTTCTGCGGCTATGAGGTCGATAGTATTTTGCTGGCGATCTTCTTCCAGCTTTAAAATCTTAGCAATATCTTTGTCCGGCATTACTTCGCCTGTAATTTAATTTCCTTATTATGTAATGTACTCAGTCAAGCCCGGGTGCGGGAAACCGCCTGCAAATTTCCACAACCTGTCCCCTCACCTTCTTCTCGATAACGGCATCATCAGGGCTATGCATCACCTCTTTTATGAACCCGGCGATATGCTTCATTTCTTCTTTTCCGAAACCACGGCTCGTTACCGCCGGTGTCCCCAGCCTGAGACAGCTTCCGGCCTCTGCTTTTCCGGGAATGGAAATTGCCATCCCGTTCAGAATGATACCCGCCCTGTCGAGTGTCGCCTGGGCAGCCCTTCCGTCGATATCCAGCCCGCTGAGGTCTATAATAATCATATGAGTATCGGTACCTCCGGTCATCAACCGGAAACCGTTTTCTAAAAGCTCCTGCGCAAGCACATCTGCATTTTCCAGCACGTTCTTCTGATATACCGCGAAATCCGGCTGCATTGCTTCGGAGAATGCCACCGCCTTTGCTGCGATGACATGCATCAACGGTCCGCCCTGCATCATAGGGAATACCGCAGAATTGACCTTCGAGGCAAACTGCTCTTTACACAGGATAAGACCCCCGCGCGGTCCGCGCAGTGTCTTATGTGTAGAAGCCGAGACCATATCGGCGAGAGGCACAGGAGAAGGGACCACACCGGCAGCTACAAGTCCGGCAGTGTGCGCCATGTCCGCCATAAACAATGCGCCGACCCTGTCTGCAATATGACGGAACCGTTTAAAATCAATTCTACGCGGATAGGCGCTTGCTCCTGCCACTATCATTTTCGGCCTGTGTTCCAGCGCAAGCTTTTCAATTTCATCGTAGTCTATGTGTCCGGTGTCCGGACGAACGCCGTAATGGACGAACCTGTACCATTTTCCTGAAAAATTATCGGGAGCACCGTGAGTACAATGTCCTCCATGTGCCGGAGACATAGCCAGCACCGTATCGCCGAGATTGAGCAGAGCGAAGTAAGCGCCCATGTTAGCCTGGCTGCCGCTGTGCGGTTGCACATTCGCATGGTCGGCTTTGAATAACTTTTGTGCTCTCTCTATCGCCTGCGCTTCTGCATCATCTACATACGTACAACCCGAGTAATACCGGTTTCCCGGATATCCTTCCGCGTACTTGTTCGTCAGAAGCGAACCCTGAGCCTGCAATATTTGCCTGCTCACATAGTTCTCAGAAGGTATCAGGTTGACAGTCTCTTTTTGCCGTACGGCTTCAAGTTCTAATAGATGGAGAAGCTCGGTGTCCGGTAAATTATTAGTTACCAAGTGCTGAACTCCAACATATTTCAGCAATGATATCACTGTCTCTCAACATCGGTCAAACAACTATTCAGGTGCTATAATTATTAGAAAGGCTATTGTCAAAATCGCAAAGTAAATATATACTCTTACAGAAAATATTACTATTGAGCTTATACCTGCGATAGAAATGAACTTTAATGGATACGACAATGAAAAATATCTACAAAACAAAAACATTTATTCCGGTCATTCTTATCATCATCAGTATTTTATTATTTACGTCGTGCGTCGCACCTCATAAGGTGTTGCAGATCTCCAAACTGGATGCAAGTACGCTGTATGTATATCCGAAAGGAAAAACAACGCTAAACTGCGTTGTTTCATCTCCTGAAGGAGATGATATTGCCTTTAAATGGTCATGCACGGATGGTGAGCTCTCAGGTTCCGGTCCCGTAGTCACATGGAAAGCACCGAACGAGTATGGAGATTTTCATATCATGGTTATCGCTCAGGACCCCAACGGAAACAGCGATGAGGCTACAGTGACCATCGGGGTGATAGTCAATGAAAACGCAAAAAAGTCATGTTGCGGAAGATAGCCGTCGGTTAAAAAGTATCGCATATAGATCATAAATGAATAAAACATCGTACTCACGACGTAAAGTAATGAACAGGCTATATATAATTGTAGCGTTTATAGTATTGATCGGGCTCTCTCTTCTTCCGGCAGCTTGTTCGAAGAAGACAGGGGACAGCAGTGTCCCTACGGAACGTGTTACAGTCATCGAAGATTCCCTTGCAGTACATGAATTCACCGGCGACCATCCGAGCAGTACAGCGGTAATCTCGGGGAGAGCTGAAAATTCGAGCGATTCATACCTGGATAAAGTGGTAATCACGGCGCGTTTTTACAACGCAAACGGAGAGGTGATCGCCACGGAATCTGCGACAAAAGAAAATGTGGCACCCTATGAGACATGGAGTTTCACCATACAAACTACAGGTCCGGACGCATGGAAAACAAAACGCTACGATATTTCCGTCGATACCCCGTAAAACATCCGGTATTTTTCTGTTATCACATACTAACGACAATATCGTCGACAATAG
>CAZAIO010000122.1:0-7456 GCA_964485235.1 uncultured Dehalococcoidales bacterium | reverse complement strand
TATAGTGCGGCGAAAGCTGTATTGCGGTACACCGGAGAAGAAAAACGTCTGGAGAGGTCACGCGATATGTCAGAAGAAGGAATGCCGCGGCTGGTCATCACCACGCAAAATACGACCAATGAGTTCACGCTCGACCGTGATGCCTATACCATCGGCAGGAGCGCGACCAACGACATCGTGATCGACGACCTGGTGGTGTCCAGAAAGCATGCGCGGCTAGAGCGTACACCGGACGGCTACAAGATAACCGACGCCGGAAGCTCGAACGGGCTGCAATACGGAACGGAGATGATAACCGAAAAAATATTGAAGGACGGCGATGTGCTCTACATCGGAGAAGCGGTATCGCTCACCTACAGTGCACCGGTAATGGAGCCGGAACCGGTCCCGGCAACACCTCAGGCACCGGTGAAAGAGCCGGAGCCAGTCACCGTAATGCCGCCGGTACCGTCGAAAGAGCCCGCACCCGTCCCCGCTCCACCGCCACCCCCGGTGGCGAAACCGGTCCGGCCGGCCACTGTCTCACAGTCAAAGCCGTTATTTTCATGGCAACTTGTGGTACTATTGATTGTCCTTTTCATCGTAGCATTAGCGGCAGGCTATCTGATCAGTCACTTCGTACTGTCCCCTTAGGAGACATCGTCACCGGGACAGGCAAAACGCCCTGAAAAAGATACGGAATAATTCATCTAATACGACTATTGACAGCTATATATCATTACGTTATAGTGCAGCCGGAGCCACACTCATTACTTTGGAAACCGATTGCTCTATTTCTGGTCATGACTGAGCGAAAATAGTATCGATCGGAAATACGCTATGCCGGAAGATGAAAAACCGCGGCTTATAGTCGTCACAAAACACTTAAAGACAGATTTCACGCTCGACCGGGACATTTTTACTATTGGGCGGAACGTCGCCAGCGATATCGTGATAGATGACCCGATGGTGTCGAGACAACATGCGCGATTGCAGCGTACGCCGGACGGTTACAAAATAACAGACCTCGGCAGTTCGAACGGACTACGGGCCGGTTCTACACCGGTCACCGAAAAAATATTACGTGATGGCGATGTACTCTCCATAGGGGATACGGTATCTCTCAAATACATCGCACCGGCCAGGGAAACGGTACCGGTACCCGCAATACCGCCGTCGTATGCCGGGACTACTGCAGCACAGGCCGCTCCGACCTTCTGGTCGAAGCTGGGAATTTCACAGCGTACGGCGATGATATGCATCGGGGTAATCGTCGTCTGCGCAATCGCGGGCTTTATATACGGCTTCTACTTTTTACCTTCGGATGGGCCGTCTGCTCCCACCGTCAGTTCACCGGCTAAAGTATCCGTACAGGACACGCAGTATGCCAGCAGCGACCAGCGCGCCATTCTCAACGAGCTGGGCAACCCTCCGTCATGGATACTGGTAGACGGTACCGTTGAACCGGGGAAAGAAGCCCACCGTATAGAATCATGGATATACCCCGGGGAAAACACCGTCTGTGACTTTATAGACGGGAAACTGACGGACCGCAGGACGGTGTCACTGGAACCTGCCGGGGAGAGTGCCACGACAGAAATAAGCCCGGCCGGTTTGAACGGGGATATGACTTTACCGGAAGTACGCAGTGTGCTGAATGAAGAAGGCGAGCCGGTAGACCCCGTTGAAATCAATAACTGCCCGGACTGCAAAGCATATCATTTTCCGGCAAACAGACTGGTAATAAGCTTCAAAGATGATACGCTGTTAACAGCCCAGACATATGTGTATATGAAGGGGGGAGAATAATGAAAGGGAACGTGAAAAATCTATCAAGGTTGTTAATCGGGAATGAAGATGGTTTCGGTTGGACTATAGTATTCATCGTAGTAGCGGTGGTAGCGATTGCGGGAGGAGCAATTTACGGCGGCGTCCAGGCCGGCGGGGCAATGGGCAATTATTCCAGAAGCTCCCACCAGGCTGAGGAAGCATTTTCCAGCCCCGATACGCCTGATAGTCAGGAAACTTTAGAAGAGATCCAGCATACGCATAGTCAGGGCGGACTGCCGGTAATGACCCCTGTTCTCGAAGCAGGAATAAGAGCGCAGGGTGCGGGCGGACCGCAAGGGTTCGGCATTTCTTACACGATCGGCCGCTGGATTGCATCGATAATAGAATGGGCTACAGGCAGTTCTTCGGAACCCCCCAAGAATTCGCAAACTACTCCCGCCGTTACGGGAGAAGACCTGAATGAACATACCAATGTAACAAATACAACGGACGATGCTGCCGGCGCCGGTGGCGGAAGTAGCAGCAGTAGCGGCAGCGGAGGCGGTGGCTGCGTGTGTCCCTAGACAGCACCCATTACCACCCGAGCCCGCTTTTTTCCTGTGATCATCTCAACGACGTGACCTCAGGAAAGGGTATAAACCGTGGACAATAGAAACAACCAGTCCGGGCACATACCTGAGCGGAAGCTAAAAAGCAAATCTTACGGTCACCGATGTTCCCCGTGCGAATATGGTTGTGATATCTAATTCTCCTGTAGCTGTAAGACGGTGTACAATGAAGATATCGTTTTTATATTACGGGAGCGCTATGGACGCAGAGGAAAGTACAAAAATGGTCTTTCAGGAAACACGAACGAGATCGCTGGTCAAGGCAACCATATACCGTATCCTTTCCATCGCCGGGACCAGCATTATAAGCTGGCTTATTACCAGGGACATCGGAAAGGCCCTCATCATCACCGTCGTAATCCAGGCATACCTGATGGTCCTTTATTATTCTTCGGAAAGGGCATGGGACAGAATCAGCTGGGGACGGCGCGTAAAGATAAACTAGCTTCTATTGCCCGCCGACTTTTTCCCCTTACTATCCTGACCGCACAGCATACACAATAGCGGTTTTTCCCGGCATGGGCACAGCGTTATACATGCCGACATCCACAGGGTCTATTCCATCATTATTACGCACAGAAAGATACCTTTCCCGCACCAATAAAAACATAACCGCTCAAGGAAACACCTTTATTTTTGCCGTCACCTTTCTTCAAAACGGGAAGGGCCTATTCCTATGTTTCAAGGTCTCCGGTGGCAATCAACCCAATTTTAATAGTTAAGGACGCCCGTGGATTCAAGCACTTCCTGTACCACGCGCCCGGCCTTCACCGGCTCAGCCTTCTCAATCAACATTGCAGGGGTTATCTGGCGCTCTTGAATACAGGGGATGCATACGAATATCTTGCCGCCGAACTCAAAAAAAGTATCCACCATTTTTTTCAACGGATCAAAACCGGCACAAAAGACATGCTCGTAGCAACCCTTCTTGGCCAGGAGCACTCCCGTACCCTGCAGTATAACGGTTACCTGCACGTCCATTGCCAATGCTGCGTTGGCGCAGACAAAGGGCAGTGTAGCTCTTTCAGGGTCTTCGGTACCGTGCGTGGCAAAAATCACGAGTTTTTCAGGTTTTTTCTCTCCCATGGTAACCTCCTTACTATTCATGAGGAGCGGTTACTCACAGATAAACAGGATATCCGGATACCGCTCCTGCATTTCACTTTGTTTCAGCTGTATAGGCTTTGATTAAATATTCCGATATATCCCTGACCTCAACCCCATCAACGGCAGCGCGCTTCAAATTCGCCAGGCAAATGGGACACATCGTCGCAATTTTATTGCTGCATTCGCTAAGTTGCCCCATCCTCTTTACGGCGATGTCATGGGCCTTACCCGGGAACAGGGACTCCAGCGGGCCGCCACAACAATGCGTGAGTTTCCCGGATAGTTCCGGCTCGTGAATTACCGCTCCCGCGTTCTTGAGCAGATAGCGGGGTTCATCAATAATATCTTCATACCTGGCATAGATACAGGGGTCATGGACCGCCAGGTCGAGACCGAGCGTCTTCACCGGTTCAAAATTTCTCTCCGCCAGTACTTCAAGGTAGCTTTTTACCTCAAGATCGAACCTGTCAATGATGCCGGGGTATACGCTCCTGAGTATATTGGTGGTATGCGGGTCCACGGTAATTATTCGCTTTGCTCCACTATTCTTGAGTATTCCGTACATTCTCTGAGCGTGCACGACGAATACGTCATCAACGCCTTCATCGAAAAGGAGTGCGCCGGAATAAAGCTCCTGTCCGTACAGGTATCCGAAATCGACTCCGGCCAGCTTCAACAGGCGGGCAATATTCCGTAACAGGCGGTTATACTCCTTCTGTTCCTGCCAGCTTCCAAGCGAAAGAAACCAGGAAAGATTTATAGCTTTATTGACGGCTCGTCCCATTCCAATTAGCCCGGCAATGCTGGAATTCTCGAACTTCGACATCCAGCCCGTCATGGAATTTATGCTGGGAATAAGCTGGTACATGAACCCGGTATATAAAATCGTTTCCCCTCCGATGGGAATATTCAGACCGTCAGCCCATGCCGACGCCTTCCTGGAAGAAAGCGGCACCACGCCCTTTCTTATTTCCAGATTGTCCGCCAGAATTCCCAGAATATCACCCGTTGGTAACGGCATTTGTCAGTTCCTTCCCAGTCCGAAAACATTACTGTTTATGTATACGCGAAGCGCTCTCACGTTATGCGCAATATGGACATCCGCCGGACAGTTGTCTTCGCACATCTTGCAAAGCAGGCACGAATATATGCTCTCAGCGTTATCGAGTACTTTTTCACGCGCTCCCATCATGGTGTACCTGAACAACGCCCTTGGTAACAGGTCTATTCCCAGAGGGCACAGTGCGGTACATGAACCGCAATTGATGCACGCAGAAGCATTGAAATCATCCGACAGCTTAATATAGCTTAGAAATTCAGTGTCTACTTTTACCATACACTTTATTCCTTCCGGAGCTGGTATTTATAATAATCATCAGCTCTATCTTTGGGCATTTCAATAACTTTGCCATATCTCCGCATGCTCATCACCCATTGCATCACTTCACTGGAGGGTAAATTCAACTCTTCAGCAATTTCCACGACTGTTTTCGGCTCTTCCTCAAGTACCCCGGTGATCTTATCGCGCATAACCATTTCATCACGAAGTATCTCTGCCAGGTCACGCGGTGATTTCTTTTCCATCAGGCTACCTCCGCGGCAAGTGCCTCAATCATGGAGTCGATCTGTTCACTGGTATATCCCTCTACCGTAATTGCATGCTGGGGGCATATGGAAACACACGCGCCCTCACCCTTGCATAATACAGCACTGATCTCGGCAATCTCTTTTCCGCCGGCTGTTTTCACCGGCTGTATGGCACCATAAGGGCAGTACTCCAGACATTCCCCGCACCACGTACACAGTTCCGGATCGACCTTTGCTACTACGGGCTCAAGGTCGACATATCCTTTCAGAAGCAGGGCGGCGCTCTTTGACACGGCTGCCATGGAGCTTGCTACGCTCTCAGCCAGGGTCTTGGGGCTCTGAGACGCACCTGCGATGAAAATGCCGTCCATCACGGTCTCCACAGGCCTCAGCTTGGGGTGAATTTCATTATAGAACCCGTCCTTACCGATAGGAAGTTTAAGCACATTTTCCAGCTTCCTGTTCTCTCTGGGTACCATACCTGTTACCAACACGACCAGGTCCGGTTCGATCTCAATTTCTTCACCGCCGGTTAGACGGTCTTTGACTGTAACGCGCAGTTTTCCTCCTTCGTTACTTACCTGGGGAACATCCTCTTCGGAATAACAGAGAAAGAGCGATCCCTGGTTCAGCGCGGTGTCATACAGTATTTCATGTTTACCGTATGTGCGAATATCACGATAAAGGTGAAATTGATGAACTGCGGGGTCAACTTCATACGTACATATAGCGGCATGGGTGGCGGCACTGCAGCAATAACGTGAACAGTAAAGATGTGCATTCTCCTCTTTATGATGCTCCCTTGACCCGACGCAGTAAATATAGCAAATTGTGCCGACCTGTTTGCCATTAAATTTCAGCCCGCCTTCGGACCTGGCAAGCATCTCTTTATAATCGGGTAGAGTAATCACACCTTCCAACCCGAAGCCGAACTCCCCTTCTTCGGGCATATATGATTCAAACCCGGTTGTTACGATTATACTGCCAACATTCAGCGATACGGTGTCGCCGTTATGTACCATGACCTTTATTGAAAAGTTGCCCACATTGCCGCTTTTCTCTATCACCTCGGCGTCGGTGAACAGTTCAACATTTTGCCGCTTGTTTACTTCTTCCAGGAGCGAACTCACGATTTCATCCCCGCGTTTGTCATTGGGAAATAGTTTCCCTAGCCTGGCGATCATGCCTCCCGGTTGTGAGGAGTTCTCGACAATATGGACCGTGATTCCTATATCGGACAGCGCCAGGGCAGCACGAAGTCCGGCAACGCCAGCGCCGATAACAAGCACCTCCGGTACTGTTTCCACGCGCAGTTTTTGCAGGGGCCGCGAGAGCCTTGCCGAAGCAATACCTGCCCGTACCAGCCGTATGGCTTTCTCGGTAGCCGCACCGAGGTCATGCGTGTGCGCCCACGAACACTGCTCCCTGAGATTTACCTGTACATATTGATAGGGATTCAGGCCTGCCCGCTCAGCCATCGCTCTGAAGGTGTTTAAGTGAAGCTTGGGTGAACAGGAGGCAACAACGATCCCGTCGAGTTTCTGTTCCTTTATTTCTTCGATAATCTCCTGCTGAGTGGCATCGGAGCAGGTGAACATAGCTGTCTTTGCCACTATTACCGAGTTTTCTTTTTCCACCACATCGCGGACTTTCTCTGCGTCTACAAAATCAGAGATATTGCCGCCGCAATAACAGATAAATACGCCCAGTCTCCTATCCGTCATGATTCGTTCTCCCTCTGTAGAGATAGGCAGCGACTTGAGCCGCCGCTGCTCCGGCATGGAGAATGCTGTCAGGGATATCACGTCCGGCGGACGCCGCTCCGGCAGCGAACACGCCGTCGATACTTGTCCTCCCCGGTTCGAGGTCCTCATCTACTTCCCGTATATAAGAGAAGGCGTCTGTTTCGATCCGGCCGTTGCTGAACAGGCTTAGAGAGTCCAGGTTGGGAAGAGTGCCTACAGACAAGACGATAAGGTCGTGTTCCGCCTGTTTCATTCCGCCACCATTTTCGATATCTTCATAGTGTACGATCAGGTTCTGGTCCGTGGTTTCTTCAATTATAGGGACCTTCCCTTTGATAAAGTACACTCCCATTCCTTTGGCCTGCTCGTAAAATTCGTCATACCCTTTACCGAAAGCCCTGATATCGATATAGTAGATGGTGATGTCGGCGAGAGGTAAAGCACCCATCAATAGCTGGGCCTGTTTTAAAGAATACATGCAACATATTCTTGAACAGATAGGATTATTAACTTTCTGGTCCCTCGATCCTGTACATAAAACAAAGGCGATATTGCTGGGCGCTTTGCCGTCAGAGGGACGGACCACAGCATTGTACGGTCTTGTGGGAGACAGGATGCGGTCCATCTGCATGGCATCGA